>NZ_JAEMUE010000043.1:0-5502 GCF_018342435.1 Neochlamydia sp. AcF65 | reverse complement strand
CTTAATCGCTTCGATGTGGTGTAGAACTAAAGACCAAAAAATTAAAGAAGCTTTGGAAGATAGATTAACAACTACGCATATAGCTAATGAAAAATCCACATCTCTTCATTTAGCAGCAGAAAGCAATAACTTTCCAGTGGTAGAAAAGTTATTGATGAATGGAGAAAATATCAATAGCGAAGACTCTGAAGGCTGGACACCCTTAATTGCCGCGGCTTGCCAGGGTCATGTTGAAATGGTGGAATACCTATTGGAAAGAGGAGCCCACGTTAATAAAACGGGTAAAACAGGCCTTAGTGCCTATTGCCACCTATTGTCTCAGATAGGTGAATGCTCTAAAAATCCCAAAATGGAAAGCCGTATCAATAAGGTTGAAAAGGTTTTAATAGAGAAAGGAATTGATACAGATCTTTCCAATGGTTTTAAATGGATGTTCCGACGCCATGCAGAAAGGTTTTAAAACTTTTACTTTTGCATTCTCTGCAGCCTTTCTACCACCACCTCAATCTTTGGCCTTGCTGATGGGGCGGGGTCACACATTTCTATGATAAGCTCTTCTAAATCACCCCTCGCTTTTTGTTTTAGTTTTTCTAGGTCCTCTTTATAACCTGCCTCCGTTAAGTAGAAGGTAAGTGGAATAGGGTCCCTACCCACCTTCCAGGGAGCAGATCCATGGCTGATAAACATTTCTAGCAAACTGACCCCTAGCGCATAGACATCTGCAGGTCTAGCATCCTCAACATGCTCTTCCTCTGAATATTCTGGTGGGATATAACCTGGCGTGCCTAAGGAAACTTCTCTCTTGCTGGCGTCGCTATTCTTGTGAACAGTATCAAAATCCCCTACAACAGCCTCTACTGCTTCCGGATTGGAGGGATCCCATTGCAAGAAGATGTTTTCAGGCTTAAGATCCCGATGAACCCATCCTTTCTCATGCATTATTTGAATTCCTTGTGCAAGTTGAAGGGCTATTTTAGCATGCAGTTGCTTGTGAAGCTGATTGCTTTTAATAAAAGAGAACACCTTTTCACCAGAAAAGGGGTAATACTTAGATATAAAAGCCTCCTTGCGTCCCCCTGCTTTTTGGGCACTCCAGATAGAAACAGGTTTTTTAGGCATTGATTTCCATGCCACATGTTCCATTTGACAAATGTGCGGTTGGCCTTTTACATCCTCTATAAATTGGATTATATTTACTCTCTCTACCTCATCAAGAGGCTCGAATAAGACCCCTCTGACTTTGATTTCTTTAGTGTCTATATCTTGCATTAACTTAGCTCTTTTATATCCCCCTTTACCCAGTAAACCTGCTTTTAATTCATTTCCAATGCGCATCCATTCTTCTTTTTTCAGGTGAACTGCAATCTTCCCGTCAGGGTAAACAGTATATGAGTGCGTCAATCCTGCTCCTTTAGCACTAATTTTCGTAATTAAATCCCTGGGGCTTTTCTTTAGAATTTCCTTCAAACTAACAATATCTTGTTCAATAGCCTTAAAGTCAAATCGCTTTGATTCCTCGCCCATCATTTTTAATGGCTGGCTAATTTGCCCTTCTACTGTAGCAAGCTCTGTAGGGTGATTAGATTCTACATCTGCATCTAACGCTAGGTTTTCTAATATTTTATCTAATTCCTCACTAAGCTGCTCTGAATCACTTTGGGATAAGTTTGTTTCTAATAGAAACGGATTTGTTTGGGATTCCTCTACTCTTGAAGCAATCTTTCTAGCTTCATCGATCTTTTTCTCTAAGTTACCAACTTGTAAATGTAGCTCTCTTCCCCATAGGGATGATTTAAAATTTCCCTTATCTAATATTTTCACAAGATCGCTATGTTCCTTGCTAATCATATTCAAATCTTCTAAACTCAGATTTTCTTCTAGCGTTTGATTTAAACGATATAACTCCTCCTCAATCTCACTAAGAGCGGCTGCTTCCTTGGTAGAGTCTGAATTTACTATAAATTCTTCAACCACAGCTTCTGTTTCTTTCTCTTTACCTTTCATCTTTCTTCTTATTTCTTTTTCTTCAGGTGTCATAAAGGCTAGAGGAATGGTTATTTTTCCAGGGGTAGCTTTACCAGGCTGGGATGGTTGCCCTTCATGGGTTTTTTCAAAAACCCTTCTCAATTTTTCAACATTTAGAGACCTTGCAGGCCCTTTGGCCTCCTCGCTCGCTGAGATAATTTCTTTCGACGGAGGCTTTTCTTCGAGCTTTTGAGGCTTATTTGATTTCTGTTCTGGCTTTGTCCTTTGAAGGAGACCTCTTTCGGAAGGCCTGTTTAAGAAATAATCGATCTTCGCCAGGATTTCTTTAGCTTTTTCGCTTACCTTTACTTGCCCCGGCATCTTTCTCTCCCTGGATACTTGCTCTCTAGTAGTAGCAGGTTGAGATGCTTTTTCTTCCCAAAAATTTAAAACTTTACCATAGTCATTATTCATAACTATCCTTTACTAATTTTTATTAAAAAACAAATTCACCAACAATTTAATTATAAATTATAAATTTAATTATTAAAACATTTGTTTATTAAAATTAAAAACAAATAAATGTAAGTTATTAAATAAAAACAACAAAAACTGTTTTAATTAAAATAAAAAATAAATAATTTAAAAGAAGAAACCTTAATAGTATTTATGAAAAATTAAATAACAACCATTTAAGTTATTAATAATTACAACTTTTTTTTAAACATATATTTTTATAAAAAAAATGATTTAAAAATAATAAACATTTAAATTAAATAATTCTTATTTACACGCATCAACTGACAATTAGACTTCTGGAAAAAGCGAATTATTAGCCTAAAAGGACAACTTAAACAGAATTTCAGAAAGAATTTGAAATAACCAATGATCCAAAAATGCTAGCTGAATATGCTAAGCTAAATGGTTGCTATATGATCAAAAAAGGCTTTACTTGCGAAGAAGTGAGCAAGCAAGAAGTGCATAATTGGCATAAAGATTTAGCTAAAATGGGACTAGGTTTTAAAATGGTAAAAAGAGACCTAGAAATACAGCAATCTACTTTCGTAAGGAGCTAAAACAAAAAGCGGAGGTAGATTTAAAAAGGCTCTTTATAGAATGGGCGACGTTGGCCCATTATTATTATTATTATTATTATTATTAACGATTGATAAAGTGGTAGAAAAGCTGCAGAGCATGTAAAAGCAAAATTTTTAAAATCCTTTCGCATGGCGTTGGGCCATCCATCTAAAACCATTGGAAAGGTCGGTGTCAATTCCTTTCTCTATTAATAATTGCTTAACTTTTTTAATACGTTTTTCCATGTTAGGGTTTTTAGAGCATTTACCTTGTCGAGATAATAGATGACAATAAGCGTTAAGGCCTGTTTTACCCGTTTTATTAACGTAGGCTCCTCTTTCCAACAGGTATTCCACCATTTCAGCATGACCTTGGCATGCTGCGGCAATTAAGGGTGTCCAGCCTTCAGCGTCTTCGCTATTGATATTTTCTCCATTCATCAATAGCTTTTCTACCACTGAAAAGTTATTGCTTTCTGCTGCTAAATGAAGAGATGTGGATTTTTCATTGGCTATATGCGTGGTTGTTAATCTATCTTCCAAAACTTCTTTAATTTTCTGGTCTTTAGTTCTGCACCATAGAGAAGCAATTAAGTGGGGATCTACATTTTCTTGCTTTAGATAATCGATGAGTGTGGCAAAACGATCGGCTTGACTCCATTTTTTATATTTTATTTTTTCATTTTCTATCCCTTCTAAAATAAATCCTCCGCGTAAAGCTAGTTTGGCTACAGACCAAGAACAGAACCCTCCTTTTTGAAGGGTAGTAGGAATATAGTGGTCGTGAATAAGGCCAAGCTCTTTATCCACACCTTTTTCAAAATAAGTTATTAATACATTCGTGTTCAGTAACCTATGAATGTATTCAATATTAATCTTAGAAGGATCAGGTATTTTATAAACATGTAGGCCAGTGGGTAGGTCTTCATGAAGTCCTTTATTAAGCTTGGCTAGACGGTTGCCTTTAATGAGAAAACCATAAATGTGGCCGGCTCTAGATAAACTAAATAGCAAAGGTAAAAAAATTGTTTTACCTTGATGATAGGCGTCTAAAAGAATTTGATCCTTTGTATAAGGATTTTTTTCAACTTTTAGGATCATTTCAATAATAGGAAGGATTACCTCCTGCTCAGTAACATCTAGATGCTGTTTAAGGGAAGTATAAAGAGCGTGAAAAGTAATGCGGTGATCAGAACCTTCTAAGTCAAAAGACTGCCCATTTATTTGGCTTTTACCGACAATACCAAATCGATGAGCCATAAGTTTAATATGGCAGATGGAAGCTAAGTTAGGATTATACTTATAAAGTATATCCGCAGCTTCTTGATTATCTGTGGCTTGGGCTATTCCCCATACGGTTTCTAGCCTTTTTGAGAGTACAATTCCTTTAGCTTTGTATGCATATAAATGCTTTTCTAAAATGGTATTACTGCGTGCTAGAAGCAATTTAATCAGCCGGCCACATAGAGTACCCTGGACCATGTCGTAAAGTTCAGGATTTTGTAACATCTTGTGGACCTCGGGGGAAATCTCAGACACAGGAATTTCAGGTGAAATCTTTGATAGAGGAGCGGGGGAGAGATTTTGAACTTGCATAAGGTTAAACCTTTCTTTAATGTTTTATAAAGCTAATAGCAAAGCTTTCATTATTTAACAATCTAATCAATCCTAGGAAATATTGATGTTTTATTATTAGCAAGTAGCTATAGCCAAGCGTTTATAGGCTATCCTTGCTTTCCAAGCTTTAATTGTAAGCGGTCACGGGGATTATCAATTATTTTTTAATAAGTAAAACAATTTCTAGAGTTCATATTTACTTAATCATATAATGGTAAAAAAAGACCTGGAAATACAGTAATCTACTTTCATAAGGAGCTGAAACAAAAAGCGGAGGTAGATTTAGAAAGGCTCATCATAGAAATGTGCAACTCCTGCCCCAAGAACAAGGCCAACGATTAATGAAGTGGTAGAAAAACTGCAGAGCATATAAAAGCAAAATTTTTAAAACCTTTCTGCATGGCGCCGTGCCATCCATCTAAAACCATTGGAAAGGTCGGTGTCAATTCCTTTCTCTATTAAAACCTTTTCAACCTTATTGATACGGCTTTCCATTTTAGGATTTTTAGAGCATTCACCTATCTGAAACAATAGGTGGCAATAGGCACTAAGGCCTATTTTGCCCGTTTTATTAACATGAGCTCCTTTCTCCAGCAGATATTCCACCATTTCCACATGACCCTGGCAAGCCGCGGCAATTAAGGGTGTCCAGCCTTCATCATCTTCGCTATGGATATTTTCTCCATCCATCAATAGCTTTTCTACCACCGAAAAGTTATTGCTTTCTGCTGCTAAATGAAGAGAGGTGGATTTTTCATTAGCTATATGCGTAGTTGTTAATCTATCTTCCAAAGCTTCTTTAATTTTTTGGTCTTTAGTTCTACACCACATCGAAGCGATTAAG
>NZ_JAEMUE010000042.1:0-66501 GCF_018342435.1 Neochlamydia sp. AcF65 | reverse complement strand
GTTTTTCTTCTGGCCATTGTTACCTCCTTCTTTTAGAAAGAAGATAATTCTAGATTTATGTAGCATTTGTCAAATCTTTCTCATCAAAACACCCTGTATTAAAGCCACGAGCGGTGTCGGCTTTTTTTTATGACGCCCCAAGGAGAGACCTTACAAGTTGCTGGTGTCAATAGCTATTCTTAATATTTTTCATAAAAATTATGGAAAAACCTATTGACCTAAATAGCAATTTTAAGTTAAATAACTTGTTTGTTATACGGCGATCGTAGCTCAGTTGGTTAGAGCGTTGGATTGTGGTTCCAAATGTCGCGGGTTCGAATCCCGTCGATCGCCCTTTTTTACAAGTCAAATAGCTGCTGTGTCAACAATTGAAGCAATTTTCTTAGGATTCATTCAAGGTATTACCGAATTTTTACCTGTCAGCTCTTCTGGGCACCTGATTTTGGCTCAATACCTGTTAGGCATGCGTAATTTCAAAGATCTCATTGCTTTTGATCTTATCTGTCATTTGGGGACATTATTAGCCCTCTTCATTGCCTTTTCTAAAAAAATTAAAACACTTTTAACCAGTGAAAAAAAAGTGTTATACCTTCTTTTTATTGCTTTGCTGCCGCTTTTTCCTTTGGTATTTTTTCTTAAGTTCATTAAAGCTTTTTTTGATCACATTGAATATTTAGGCTATTTTTTTCTTTTCACAGCAGCTCTTATGTATTTAGGAGTTCACTTTAGTAAAAAAACTTCATCGGTTACAGAAATGTCGAAGCATACTTGGCAAGAGGCTTTAACGATTGGTTTTTTTCAAGCGCTGGCTGTATTTCCAGGAATTTCTCGAAGTGGAGCTACTATTTCGGCAGCACGCTTGTTAGGCTGGAACTATGAACATGCGATCACTTTTTCCTTTCTTTTAGCTATTCCCACACTTATGGCTAGCATTATAGTTGAATTAGGCCAGCTAATTTTAAAAAGAGACGAGTATATCTTACCCCCTATCTCTTGGGTACAGTATCTAGCAGGCTTTTTCTTTTCCTTCCTATTCGGAATAATTGCTTTGCATTATCTTCAAAAGCTAGCATCTAAACGCCTATTTATGTATTTTATAGGGTATTGCCTGTTGGTAGGCATGGTAACAACTCTGTTTTTTAGAAACTTATAAGGGATCTTATGGCTAAAAAGAAAGCAGCAAAGGCAGCTTCTGAAAAAGCCCCTCCAGTGCCTATGCATAGCAGCATTTATGGAGTCATTGCTCTTGCTTCTACGTTTTTAATATTTTTAAGCTTAGTAAGTTTTGCTTACAATGAACGCACGCATCATTGGGTGGGGTTATTAGGCTATAGCATCGGCATGGTTTTTCATGGAATTTTTGGACTATCAAGCTACATTATATGTGGCTTTTGCACATGGGCAGGTTGGAGGCTTCTTATAGATAAGCCCATCCGCCATATCGGTAGTAAGCTCTTTTTTACTTTCTTGTTAATCCTTTCCTGCAGCATGATTCTAAACGTAATCGAAGATCTTTACCCTTTGTTAGGCAATACTCTCAGTCAATTTTTTTATCCTAATTTATGGTTAAAACGTCAGCGTTATCATCTGGGTGGCGCCCCTTTATTTTACCTCTACAAAGATCTACCTATCTTTAACCTCTATCGGTTTATAGGGGTTTCAGGCGTGATGGTTTTATTTACCAGTACTTTACTAGCCAGCCTGTTTTTCATTTTTAAGATTATGCCTCAAAATTTAATCTTAAGCATTTTACGCCTTTTTTCTAAACTTAAAGCTAAGCTATCCAAAAATAATTCAAATGCTTTGAGTGCTTTAGCGCCATTAGAAAAAAAAGAAGTAAAAGTGGAAGTGGAAGCTAAAAAAGATAGTGACTTCATGCGCTATGTTAAATTGCGTATCCCTGGTTTTTTGGCAAGCACGCATTCGGATAATACCTCTATAGCCCAGGATCGTTCTCCTTCTCCAGAATTGCTGGCTATACGTCCAGAAATTAATTTGACTACGCGTCCTTCTGTCTCCCGTAAAGAAAAAAATGAAGATCAACTTTCTTTTCAATTACCCGCGCAGCCTTTGCAAACGCCTCCTCCCCCGGCGAAAAAGAAAGAATTGGCAAATGAACAACTAGACAAAAGAGAGGCAGCCCTTAAAGCACAACGCGTGCATAATGGAGATTTTTCCGCTTACAATCTTCCCTCTTTTAATCTATTAACCAACCCAAAGAAATTTGACCAAACTTCTTTAAAGAAAGATTTAAAAAAGCAAGCTGAAGTATTAGAAGAAACATTGTTAAGCTTTGGCATTGAAGCTAAAGTAGGTCAAATTAATTGCGGACCTACCATCACCTCATTTGAGGTTCATCCCGCTATAGGCGTTAAAGTTCAACGCATAAAAACCTTAGAGAATGATATTGCTCTTAATATGGAAGCCAGATCGATTAGGATCATTGCTCCCATTCCCGGAAAAGCTGCTGTAGGCATTGAAGTACCTAACCCCTCTCCTCAAGAAGTCAGCTTTAAAGATATGTTAACCACTTACCAGCAGGGTACAAAGAAGTTTCACATTCCTATCCTTCTGGGTAAAGCTGTCAATGGAGACTACGTAATGAGTGATCTTGCCAAGATGCCTCATTGCATTATCGCAGGCGCTACCGGTTCAGGCAAATCTGTTTGTATTAATACGATTGTCATGTCCATTGTGCTAAATGCTAGACCGGATGAGATTAAGCTTGTCATGGTGGATCCTAAGAAAGTAGAGCTAACCCCTTATACGCGCCTTCCTCACATGTTAGCGCCAGTGATTACCGAGCCCCATGGTGCTTGCGCGGCGCTACGCTGGATGGTAAAAGAAATGGAAAAACGCTACGAAATTTTGAAGCAAACCGGTGTAAGAAACATTGAAAGCTTCAATAACCGCGTCATCAACAAAGACTTTGAAGATTCTTTAAACATCGAAGTGCCTGAAAAAATGCCTTATATTGTAGGCATTATCGATGAGCTCGCCGACTTAATGATGGTTGCTAGTAGCGACATTGAAACACCCATTGCTCGCATTGCTCAGATGGCACGAGCCATTGGCATTCATCTTGTCCTAGCCACCCAACGTCCCTCTCGAGAAGTCATTACGGGATTAATAAAAGCCAATTTTCCTACAAGGATTTCTTTTAAGGTTGCTAGCCGCATCAATAGTCAAATTATCCTGGATGAGACAGGTGCTGAGAGCTTATTAGGAAATGGAGATATGCTCTTTCTTCCTCCAGGTACTTCTCATTTAGTAAGAGCTCAAGGGGCTTTTATACGAGATGAAGATATCCACAGTGTTGTTAAGTATATCTGCGATCAAGCCCCTCCTCATTATGTCATTGAGTCCTTTGATACCATCGGCTCTATCTCTATTGAAGATTCCGGTGGATCACTAGCTTCGACGGATGCGCCCCAAGATGCCTTATATGATCAGGCCCTAGATATCGTGCTCAGTACAGGCAATGCTTCCACCACTTTTCTGCAACGCAAGCTAAAAATTGGCTACGCCCGTGCGGCTAGCTTAATGGACCAGCTCGAATCCCAAGGGGTTGTAAGCCCGGCAGAAGGAAGTAAGCCAAGAAAGATCTTAGCAGCTAAGCAAGGGATACACACAGATGAGGATTTATTAGAGGAGGAAGAAAATTTTTAAATAATCATAAAAACTTTCTTCTCAATCCTAAATTCCTTGCAAAGAGCCAAGGATTAAACTTTTATTTCCGCTCTATTTTAAATGTTATGCTTTGGATTTTTTTAGTTTATTCCTCGTCAGTATTTTCATGTCGACGATGAGGAACTCCTGTCTCAAGCATTTCTAGATCACTCTTAGCATAGTCCTCCATAAAATTTCCCTCCGTAATGTTTTCCACAAATACAGCATTTAAATGCTGGAAATAACGGAGTTTTTTTGCTATGCGATCGCCTATTTTAGCCAAAACTTCTTCTTGGCCTTCTTTTTCAGAAGCTTCAAAGCTTCCCTCTAAACCATTTAATTGTTCTACCAAAAGTTCTTGCTTTTGTTGTAGAGGAGTAACTGCTTCTTCAGAAAATTCCTCCATCGATAAATCTTTTAAACCTTCGGCATTGCTCACTAGCTGATCTAATACATTTTCCATTTTTTCTAAAACTTGAACGGCTGTTTCCATGAGGTCTCCTCTTTATAATGTATGCATAGTTCTATGTATAATATTTGGTATTTAAATTAAACATTATGTTTTTTTAGAGACTAACCTCTTCATCTTTAGCCTTAAAAAACTTGCCTAAGGAAATGATTATATGATAAAACGTTCCTCATATTGATTAGGTATGTCACAAATGATTGGTTTCTGTCCTCTAGCTTCAGGCTCGAAAGGTAACTGCGTTTACTTGGGAACGCCGCAACTTAAGCTGCTTATTGATGCAGGCTTAAGTGCAAGAGCCACCAAAGAAAAACTTGCCGAAATAGGAGTAGACTTCCGAGAACTAGATGCTATTTTAATTACCCATGAACATAGTGATCATATTCAAGGCCTTAAAGTTTTAGCCTTAAAAATGGGTATTCCTGTGTTTGCCAATCATGAAACCGCCAAAGGAATTGTCGAGCAATTACATGAATGTCCTAAGTTCAAAATATTTTCCACAGGAGAAAGTTTTGAATTTGGCGACCTTGAAATCCATCCTTTTAATATTCAACACGATACCCTAGACCCTGTAGCATTTACTTTAAAGCTGGATGGATTAAAGCTTGGATTTTGTACAGATTTAGGATTTGTTTCCACGTTAGTCCTTCATCAATTGCAAGCTTGCGATTACCTTTATGTAGAGGCTAATCATCAACCCTCTATGGTCCATGCTAGTTCACGGCCGATGGTGTATAAACAGCGCGTTTTAAGCAGGAATGGTCACCTTTCTAATGAAGCATGCGCTGAGCTATTAAGCAAAGTTGCCCATCCTAATTTAAAACATGTCTACCTTGCTCATCTTTCTAGCGAATGCAATACACCTGAAACAGCTCTTGGCGTGGTTAAAGATAAACTTCAAAGTTATGGAATTACTTTAGAGATGTGCGTAGCTCCCCAAGCTATGGTTAGCCAGCCGATCTATTTTTAATTTTCTTTTCCATCTCGCAAATAATTTTTTAATAAAATTCTTTAAATTATTCCCATTTTTTTAAAATAATAAAAAAAGCATCCTGAAAGCCATGGGAAATAGAGTTGAGCTTTCTTCATCGGCACCCTATCCTTTTGATAGCTACATTTTAAAAAATGACTTCTTCCCCTAACTCTTGGCTTTTCCTTCTCCTCGATAAACAAGCGATACTGAAGCTTGATGAGTAGGATAAACCACCACATCAGCCAAATTGACATGAGGAGGGCGCGTAGCCATAAAAAGGACAATCTCAGCCACATCTTCCGCTGTCAAAGGTTGAATGTTTTCATAAACCGCATTAGCTTTATCCTTATCGCCTGCAAATCTAACCAAGCTAAATTCTGTTTCAGCCATCCCAGGAGAAATCATAGAAACACGAAGAGGAGTATTCACCAGCTCTTTCCTTAATGTATCTGTAATAGCTTTAACAGCAAATTTAGTGGCACAATAAATCCCTCCTCCAGGATAGGTATCATGGCTGGAAATACTGCCTACATTGATGATATGCCCAGCATTTTTCTTAATCATGTGAGGAATAATCTGAGCACTAACATTGAGTAATCCTTTAATATTTATATCAATCATCTCATTCCAATCCTGCGTAGGCGTCTCCCATACTTTATTTAACCCTCTTACCATGCCAGCATTGTTAATCAGAACATCCGGTAATATAGAATCCCTTGCCAATTGGCCCAATTTTTCTTCCACCGCTTTTTCATCTGAAATATCCAATTCTATCGATAAGATATCGACACCATATTTTTCTCGTAAAGAGGTTTCAAGCGCTTGCAAGCGTTCCTTACGCCTGGCAACATTGATTAAGGTAGCTCCCTCACGTGCAAAGGCTTCAGCAAAAGCAGCTCCAAACCCTGAACTTGCACCTGTAATTATAACTGTCTGATTTTTAAAATTTTGTTTCATCGCCTTCCTTATGAATGGCAAATTTATTATTGAGCGCCATTTACTTTTATATCGTATTTGATTTATCGTACCCCTAAACGGGGTCTTTATGGAAGCATATCTTTATCTTTTAATGGCCATAGCCGGCGAAGTTGTAGGGACCAGTGCATTAAAAGCCTCTTATGGGATGACTAAGCTTTTTCCTTCACTAGTAGTATTAGTGGGCTATGGGCTTACTTTTTGGTCTCTCTCCATCGCTCTAAAAACCTTACCTGTAGGCGTGGTTTATGCCATCTGGTCAGGATTAGGGATTGTAAGCATCATTTTGATTGGCATTTATTTTTTTAACGAAGCCTTTTCTCTGATGCATTTACTAGGGACAATTCTTATCTTGGCAGGAGTGGCAGTATTAATGTTGTTCACAGGACCTGTCAGCGAATAAGCTTAAAAAGCTATCAATCTGTAGATATTAAATAAAACGATAGCTCACACTCTAATTGTGATAGAATGAGAGCAAATTTAATAGAATGCAAAGTTCCATGCATAGCGCCTATCAACATGAAGCAATGAAGAAAAAAAAGAATAAAGCCTATTCTAAGCTTTCAACAAAACATTAGAAAATGGCGCCTATGTTTTAAAGAATTAAAAGCTATCTTTCAAACCACCTATAATGCCATAAAGCCCCTTCCCTACAATTTCCCTCCATGGCAAATGGTCTGTCCACATTTATGAGACTGGCAAATGATGGGAGTAGGGGAAAATAGCGAATTTATCGCATTAAGGCATCTCAAGAAAGTAGAAAAAGAACCTTCACCACAGCGATAGCGATTGTCGATAGCAAGCTTGTTAGGCGAGAAAGGGGGCTCAAAGGCTATGACGTAGCAAAAGAAACTAAAGGAAGGGCAAAAGATCTTTTGTTGGATACATAAGATAATCTAAGAAGAGCCTTAGCCAATACAGCAAGCGCAAAAGACTGTAGCAGACTGCCACGGCTTATCTAAAGGAAAACTTCTCTTCTCACAATGCTAAGGCTCATTTATGGTGATTTAGCTCATCCCCAAAAAGGGTCACCCAGCAATTTAAAAGACAAAAGTGTCATGCAGCTACAAATTATTCTACCCTTTGTTAAAGTAAGTCGGATCATTAAAGTCATCTAGTTGAAGGCTGTGCAAACTTAAGCACTAAGCAACAAATTCTTGTTTAGTGAAGGTGATGGGTTGTAGAGCGTATACTCGCTTGGGTAAATTGGCCAAAATGAATTTAGGTAAAAAGCGACAGATTAAAGAAAGAAAGTGCTGATAAGTCTTGAGGAAAGGCCAGAAGACAAAGAAAAGAGTTGGATAATAGTAGAACGCATATATGACAGTTTTACTTTGGCAAAACACACCTGCAAGCATTTTTGGATAGTAAGGGCCTAGCTACCGAAATATGTTAAAACTGGCAGTCTTAATCCACCTGCCAGTTAGTCCTTCTCTGTCAGTTCAAGCATTGCCTGGAACACATTTAAGGACTTTATCCTTCGCAGACATGCTCCTATCCTCTTTTGAAAAAAAAGCATTACCCGCATTTAGCCTGTCAATAGACTTAGAGGGGCGCTTGCTTAACAAAAAAAACTAGCTACCTGTATCGGCTTCCCCTTTTCTAATTACAGAAATTTTATTTTCACTAAATACATCTTGCAGTTCTCTAACTTTAAATCCAATAGGATATCCACTTAAAGGATCCTCTAGTAGTACTTGTTTCCATTGTGCATATACATTCCACATATTTATATCTTCCGCATCTTTACCAGGTCGAGGAATAGCTCCTTGACTAATATAAGAAATCATAGAGACCTTGGACATTAAGGATTCAGGCTTTTCAACCCCTTCCTTATCACCCTGTCCACTTCCGGTTATATATTTTCCGCAACCTAAAAAGACCGCTCCTAAGACAGCCTCAGCTAACACATAATATTCCCTGGCTTGTTCTTTTAGCGTATTGCTAATCGTAGCATTTCTTCTAAGTACGATAGGATCCATAACTCGGACGTGAGGCAGGGTAATAAAAGAGCCTACTAAATAGATTTGGCTTTCTGTCTCTAGCATATTTTCTATACTATTCGTTACAGTCCCAAGCATACCAGAGGAGAGAAGACTGGATGGAGCATCTTGAGAAAACAGTTGAGAAACAAACCTCTCTATCTTTTTATGCAAATCTGTACCTGTAGTATCCGTCTTTTTAAAAACAAGATGGGACATTTTTTCTGAAAAGAAAGAACGATCGGCAACAATTTTGACTTTGGAATAATGGGGATCAATAGGAAGCATTTCTTCAGTAGAAAAGAAGTTTCGGGACTCATACAGCTTACTTATATTGCTGCATACCTCATTATAGTCTTTCTTAATTTTATTTATCTTAGCGTTTAAAATGTTTAAGTTTGTTTGTTTCTCATTTTTAATAGTTTCTGTCTCAGAGGGAGAATTTGTCACCTTAACTTTTTCGATATTTGCCTTCTCAAGCTCTTCCTCTAAGTTTAAACGGACTTTATTCTTCAGAGGTAATAAAAAATCACTTTTTTTAATAATGCTTCCCAGTGCGTAGCCTAAGTGCATAGGCAGTACATCTCTTTGACTTATGATAGCACTCATATAGGGCTCCCTTAGTTTTTAAAATTTTAAGTGGATTTAATGCGGCCAAGTTGGCCGCCAGAAAGATTAAAATTTATTTAGTTTGTGTGGGTTTTTGAGAAGCCTGGCCTTCATATTGCTTTCCTTTTGTATCTTTTTCAGGTTTCCGCGCTGCTTGGCTTACGCTTGGCTTGCTTTGCTCTGCATCCTTAAAGGAAGGGCTGAGTTCCTCTAATATCTCTTCAATTTCTTTCTGGGTTAATATCTGATAGTTAAACCCAATAGGTATTCCACAGTCACGATCAGTGGTCATTTGGGTAACAAAATTCTCGTAAGCTTCCATCACACTCTGGGTAGAATGAACATTTTGTTTCTCTTTTGAGGAAGTTAATCCGCGATAAGTACTCATCACTGCAACCTGCGCATTTTCCATTTTCATCCGACGCTGTAAGACAGCTATGGCTTTTTCTTTTTCCTTACCAGTAGCCATTATTTCTGCCTCTTCTTCATCTTTTTTGCTCAGTTCAAATTTCGAAGGATTGAGATCCACATGTTTCATAATCTCACGTTCTACAATCTCACCTACAAAAATAGGCATAGCACCTTGCGAAATAATTTCGATAGATACCTTTGTGCCTACTATGCTTCTTAATATATCATTTTCTGCTTGGATTCCATATTGGATGGCATTGGAACTGCCTAGCGATACTCCCCAATCTACGAAATTTCCTCCACCTTTTGCTGCAGTATTGATGCTATGCTCATGGATATTTTCACCCAATTTTCTATTCATTTTTGATTCATTTGAGAAAGTCACAAGAGCGGTGAATGAGCCACCTAATACCGCTTCTGTTAATAAATAAATTTCCTTTGTACCATCCGTTCTCTGTGAAATTCCATATTTCTTAAGCTCATCATTATTGTTTTTATTCATAGCATTCAGAAGAGCTTGCAACTTTCTTTTACTATACTGGAGATCAGTAAAACAGCGGACATGGCGACTGGTAGCCACAGCGTTGATCACTAATACCCCTTCAGCTATACCTTCCTTTTTGATTTGAGCCAAGCGTTCTGAAGTTGCACTAGCCCCAGAAAGGGAAGCGCTACCACCCAACATCAACCATCCTCCATTTGCTGAGATGCTGCTAGCAATAGA
The DNA here is from genome assembly GCF_018342435.1 of Neochlamydia sp. AcF65. Lineage (NCBI taxonomy): Bacteria > Pseudomonadati > Chlamydiota > Chlamydiia > Parachlamydiales > Parachlamydiaceae > Neochlamydia > Neochlamydia sp. AcF65. The sequence goes on along the minus strand of NZ_JAEMUE010000042.1, from coordinate 56,692 downwards.
GCTATGAGCAATTCTATCATGAATCTCAGAAAGTTCTTGCTCCATATTAATATATTGAGAACTATAGTGAAGGCTGTCAAAGCCTCGCGGTAGAACTTCCATTTGAGATCTAGCCATATCAATAGGTGATAAATCAAGTGTTTGATAAAAATTCTCAAAAGCAGGTATCTCGCCATCTTTTCTCTCTGCCAGCTTTTTACTTAGTGTATCTATAAGATTTTCTGCCGCCGTTATTTGTTCTTCCCAACAGTTATTAAGAGCTTTTGTAACTTCACCTCGGCCTTTTACCTCCTTTCTAGCTTTGATTTTAGCATCTAACATGTCAATTCTTTGTTCAGCAGACTTGATTTGTTCTATAATACTTTCCTCGTTTGCCATTTTTTGCGCATACTCTTCCATTTTTATCAAAGTCTCACCCCTAACGACGCAGCCTAAAGCAAGGCCCGGTTGGAAGGGGATCTTTCCGTTCCCTCCTCCCTTGCCACTAATATGGACTGATACATGCGTATATTTTCCTTCCACACCTTTTTCTGCAATTAAGTGTGTATTTTCAAAAAAGCGCTTAATTTGGCTAACATCCTTCTGAATAATTAATTCTGATGGCATACCTTTTAAAGGAAGCGACAAACTTTTACTTACTACATTGCCTGGAGAATCTAAAAAATGAATAATAGCAGACAGGCCAGTCTGCTTATTGTATAATACCTCAATTTTCTTATCATTAAGCAAAGACTCATACGTGTTAACACATACGCCGTTAGAATCAACTAAAGAAGCCGAGCCAATATTGGTAATGATATTAGCGGTGGAAGGGGTGATATTGTTAGGTCCGTAAAAAATGGGCAGGACAGCCTTGTCAGGTAATGCATTAAAATTAATGATTTGCATACTTAATCCTCCTTAAACTTTTGCATTTTATTTATTGAGCAAGTTTTAGATCTTCGCAGCATTGTTTTTCTAATTCTTTAATATTTTCATCATAAATTTTTATAAACTTTTGACATGCCTCTGCCACTTCGTTTCTCTGGTTGCTTCTCTCTTTTCCAGTAGGCTGGCCGACACCGAGTCCTGAAAAATCTCTTAAAAGTTTAGCGATCTCTTTGTGAGTTTGAATGATGATAGCAAGGTTTCTTTTTCTTTTTTCGGTCTCTTGAAGTTTCTTTTCTTCTTCTTCTTTCTTCCTTTTGATAGCCTCCTTTTTATCTTTTATCTCTTTTAAATTTATTAAATTTTTTAAATTTTGGATCGCATCTTGTAGCTCCTTTTTTCCCTCACAATTTGAATCTTTATTTTCTAAGTCAGATAAATTTTCAGATAAATCTTTTAACTTTTTCATATCCAGGGGCGTATTTATTAGCTCCTTTTTTTCCTGGCAACTTGGAATCTTTTCTATATCCGATGAAACATTGGAAGAGTATCTGCTAATATACTTATCTAGGAGTTGCTCTGGAGAGAGAGCTTGCCATTTAACGAGATAATTTATCATTTGCTTGAGCGCAAACCATGGAACTGTTGTGGTTAGCTGATGTTCTATTTTCCCTTCAAGCTCTTCTAAGCATTTCTCTTTTTCTCTAATTTCATTTTTTGAAGATTGGATGGATTCAGGAAGTATTTGCAAGTAGGGCTTAAAGATGCGGTTAGCCCAAGTATCGATAGACACTTTAATACATTTGCCAAATTTTATCTGCATGTCTCTCCTTTGCATGGCGGGCACATATTGATCTTTAGCAATACATGGAGAGGTTTGCTCATATTTTTCCAAAATTTTTTTTGTCTCATACGCATCATTTATATCGATAAAGTCCACTTGGCTGTTCTCTTGCATGTGATTGATCACTTCCCAGATATTACCTCTCATAGGGGTTTCCTTAAGGAGTTCTTTAATTCGAGTGCCATCTTTAAGTTTATCCACTATTTCTGGAACCACTTGCTCTTGTTTAGTAATCAATAAATAGACGCTAGGATTATCTTGAAGCTTATCTGGGTTAAAAAGACCAGGAAACCTTTCTTTGACTGTATCAATAAGGTCAATAATTGCATTAGCTCGATCTGCTAAAAAAGCATGGATGGACACTACTAACACAATGGCTTTAACCTGCTTGGCTTCTTGCACTGCCAGATCAATGCTTAGATTAGCGAGAATCTCATGGTCTTCTCCTCGCGTATTATTGAATCTGGGACAATCAGCAAGTACAAGGGAAAAAGAATCAGGAACTGCATAAACTTGATTATAAAGAGCTTTAGGCTCACCTAAAGCATGCCCAAGGGTAGGATATTTTTCTTCAGCTTCTTCGTTCTCTTCCTCACGCAACACCTTATCATCAGCATCGTTAGAAAAGGATTTGCTCGCGACACTCAAAAAATAGCTAATCGCCGTACTTTTGCCCGAGCCTGTGTTACCTACGAAGAAGATGACCTCTTTATCTTTTATCTTATCAATGGGCTGATATGCTTCCCGTAATAATTCCAGGGCTTTAGAGACGTTTAAACTTTCCTTTTTGCCTATAAAAGATGCATAATGGGCTTCTTTTACTAATTCCTTCAAAATATCTTCTTTCGGATAGGCTATTTTTAAATGTTGAGAATATTTTTCAGATATATTCGTTAAATGCTCAGCTAAATCTTGTTTTTGGGAAGCCAGCAGCTCCCAATCAACTTCAGTAAGTTGATGTGAGATTAAATTGTCGATCAGTAGCTCTAAAAGATCAGGTTGCTGCACCAGCTTTGTTTGAAGGTCATCGGTTTGTTTTTTTAATTGATTAAGATGAAATAATCTAAGCTTATTTTCATCTTTTTCATCTTTAATACGAACCTGCTTATCAGCGTTCGTTAAATTAATGCCTGAGATAGTTTTTTGTACCCTTCTTCTCACAGCATACATTCCATTTAACTCTGACGGTGTACATGTATAGGTATTCGACTGGATATATTTTTTCTTCCGTCGCTTCAACTCCTGGATTTCAATTTTAGAGACACTATCTTTTTCATAATAAGCACTAAGAACATATTTCTTTTCCTTTGTTTTTCCATCGCTTAGCTCCATCCTGCTAGAGCTACCTGAAGATGAAGCACTGCCATTACTATACTTGGGAAAGCTTATGGAATAAACCCCTGGCTGGAGGTTAATTTTTTCTTGTTGTTCCTGTGTAAGCTCGACTTCAAAAGTTTCTTGGCTTGTTAAAAGGTTATTGTGTATAGCTGACCACAATTTATGATAGTGATTTTCTATTATTGTTACTGCATGAGTATTGGATGCAATGTGAATTTCAGACTGATCGTGCAAATAAAAAATAAGGCTATTGTCACTTTCTTTCCGCAAGCATTTTACAATGCTTCCGGTATAAAGCTCTCCTGTTTCCGGATTAGCCAAATTAAGAGTTTTATTAACAAAGAAGTCAGACCTTTGATCCCAATTGGCTACAATCCCCTCTGGTGGAGGTTTTTTCTCGATTATTTGGCTTAAAAGCATTTTAATGTTCGTGTATATAGTCTCTTTTCCTAATTTATCGTTAATAAAGCTTTCTGTTACACGATTACTCTTCAACATGCTAAGGACACAATTTCGTAACCTTTCCACATTTCTCTGGTTAATACACTTGATAATATTCTTAACGTTATCATTTGGCAGTTTTCTAATTTCGGGAAGTTTAAATAAAACATCTAAAGGCTCCCAAAGAGTATATTCACTCTCTCTTTTTTGATTAGCTAATTGGCTTAGATCATTTCTGACATGTTGAACGATTACCTCAATCTCCTTCTCATCTAGTTTTGAGGCGGACCAATTTATTATTTCTTCATTATATTTTTTCCAGCAAGCCAGCGTATCAGGAGGTAAACACAGTTCGGAAAAATGATTTTCTATGCCTTCATTGGAATCTATGACATCTTGGGAAATTTGCGTCAATTTGTCTATTATATCTTTTAAGAGAAGAGGATTGGCTAAATCTAAAAGGTGCTCGGTGAATTCCCTTAAAGCTTTTTGATAAGAATTTGGAGAGCTTGTCTCTTCAGAATCAACTAACATACCTCCTAATAGTTTACCGCTAACATAAAGCTTATATTCACCTTTGTTTAGCGCAACAATTCTTACGCTTACATTTTTAAAAAAGCTAAAAAATGTTTCGACACTCTGGATAATTATTAGGTCTTTAGGTAAGTTTTTAGGATGAATATAAATAGGCTCACCCCTAACAGGTAAAATGCAAGCCATAACGGTGTTCTTCTTATCACCATAAGTAAATTCAACTATCTGACCATTAGTTGCCGGCAATCTTTGAATATAATTTCCCCCCTTTATCTTATTTTTCCTACCTGCAGTTGGAGTATCTAAACTGCTTTTTGCTAGCTTGCCCACTAAAGCCACTTTTTCGAATTCAAGTGCTGCTTTGCTCCTAGAAGTAGTTTCCTTAGCTAGCATTTTACCTACAGAGGTGGGGTAAAAGCTATTTTGGCTTATTAAATAATTTTGATTAATTGTCATATGCTACCCCTTTTTGTAACTTTTTTTCTCCTAGGCAGTATTATAGTGTCTATTTTTAAACACACATACGCCTTGTATAATTTTTTTATTTTTTGGAGGCCGCAAGATGATAAGGTAAAAGCATGTAGACAAATAAGTACTTTGCCTAATTAACCTTACAGCTCTTCTTTTTAACAACTTTAGCTTAGACATAAACTTTAGAAAAGCATGAAATATGCTCCTAGTTAGGATAAAAACTGTCTGAGCAAATAGAGAAGTTTTAAGAGGAAAATAATAATTTATTACTTTCCAAATAAAATAAAATTTAGAAAAGCAAAAACAATAAGGAAAATGGTAGAAAGCTTTATTTTCGTTCTGGCTATAAGAAAAGCAAGATACTTTGCTATTTTTTTTCTTATCTATAAAAAGAGAGAAATGGTTTATAAGAAATAGTGTAAACAATGCTTTCTTTCTTTTCGCTAGGAAGAAAGCAAGCTTATCAAGTAAATTTTTAGCAAGTGACTCTATAGAATAGCTCACATGATTAAAGTCACTTGCTAGGATAGCCTGAAGTATTTTCATGATCTATCTCTTTGATTTCATAAATTAATATTCAGCTTCCTCCCAACAAATTGTCAACAAAAAATTCGTGTTGATATGGGGATAAAAAAAATTTTCAACTTACTTTTAATCAACTTCTTACGCAATTGATGTAGAAGACAGTTTGTAAGTTATCTATTCTCTTTTCGTTTAACCAAATATTTTTTAATGAGTTACAGCCTGCTTTTCTAACTCAGTGTAACGCTGGTAGGAACGATTAGATTAAAAGTGACTAAGCAAATAAGACCATAAGTTTTTTGAGTGATTAAGCTTAAAGGTTATGGGAAAATAGCGAGAAAGGGTGAATATTAGGTACATTGTTATTCTACTAAGCTTAATGCAACCTTCTACTACCTTTAGATCTTTAGCTTAGAAGATTGATTCTTTAATGCATGGGTGACTTTCGACTTTTTTTAAGTTTTTTTTGTTCCTTAGGATTGGCTTTATAACGCTGAAGGCGACAGGTCAAGGGCGTACAGCTAAAGCGACGTAAAATTCCCCATACACCAGGCAAAGTTAAGTTTTTACCAAACTCTTTTTTTAGGATGAATTGAAGGTCGCTTAAGTGAAATATCTTGAGCAGCTCGCCAGTCCCAGGCCCTTTTTCTACCCGGTCTAAAAAGGCTTTCTCTTGCTCAGGTGTTAACGCTCTTTTTCTTCCAGTTATTATAGGCCTTCTATCTATTAATCCTTCTAAGCTGTGATGATTGTATCTTCTTATCCATTTCTGAATAGCACTTGTACAATAACCTAGAGTTTCTCCTATCTGAGAAGCACTCTCGCCTTCCATCGCCATGGCTACTGCTCTTAATTTAAAGCTATAACTAGCATAGGCTTTCTTTTTTGACAGAGCATTTAATTCCTTAATTGTATGATAAGAAGCTACAAACATGGTTTCCTCCTTTCCAAACCTTTTCTTGTCTTCAATTATTCTTCTTATTTGAATTTAATAAAAGGCTCTTTATATCTTTAACCACTATTACGTACGAAATTTCTTTAAAAATGAAAACAATATAAGCAAAAAAAAGCTTATTATAAGGCATATCTTTATAAACTTATGTAAAGCAATTAAAGGAATAGGTTGCTTGGTACAAGCGGCATGGATAGCATCTGCTAGGAAATCTAGAATAGATTTTCCTTGTCAATAAAGGGCTTAGATACAGCTATGCAGCACCTCCCTCCATCTTTTGCCCTAGATAGACTGGCTGCCTAGGCATAACTTACGAGAAATGACTAGATTTCTTAAAGATTCTTCGGCAGCATTATTGATCATAAAAATAGCAGGATCTCAAGTAAGCACGGAAATGTTTGATCTGCTTTAAAAGCTTGTGGCAAAACTTCCGCAGCTTTTTAGTACTACTCCAGCACTGCAATGCTTGTAATTCTTCTTGTATATAACGCCAATTAAGATAGCCATTCTGCTGCCAAGTAGATTGGCTAATTGTCCTTTTTCTAAACGATGTCTATCTTTAAAAAAGCTCTTGCAAAGCATCATATAGGTTTCCTAAACGCTGCACATCATCTAAAGATATGTTGAATTGTTCTGCTTGCCCTTATATGTTACAGAGCAGATGAGCTAAGCAATATTGTTTGATCTTTACCTTAATTTGATGAATAGCTTTAGCCTTGATCACTCACTAAGCATGAATTCCCTGGCCGACTAATATTTTTAGAGTAGCGCCATTTTGATAAGGTCTTAATGCATAAGCAATCACATTTCCTATACGTAGTAGTAGCAAATGTTTATGAGTGGCGGTGTGACGCCAGCTCGTTGCCTTTAGATGCAAAGGCTACTTTGTAGTAATAGCTGCTTTAACGAGTGTTTCATAAAACGAAAAAAGTAAGGCAGTGGTGCGAGCTTTAACTTTAGAAATAAGGCCTTAGCTTAAAGCTATGTTAGGCAACAAGGCACTAATCATGGTGCGTGCCGCATGATGACCTTGGGCGTTGGCCCATCAGCAGATTAATAAAGGCTTCCAGCCTAGGGCCGAGCAAGAATTGCTCATTTTCTTTAAGTTCAGGCCATGTTTCTAGATGGCAGCAAAGGCATCTGCTCGTTACTAAATCTATTTGATGCACCAAAGGTTTAATTTCAGGAAGTTCGATCTGCTGCCATGAAAAAACCTTATCAATTGCATACCTAGCAAAGCGGCAACATCGACAAAGTTTACACTACGAACTTCATGCGATGTAATCGCATTAGTAGGTAGCAGTTGACGTCTAGCGCCCGCCAGGACGATAAGATCGATTTTATGCTGTAGGTAATGATGAACGATTAGCTTTTTAAGGCGTCGATGGTGGCTTGGAACTATTTTTAGAACTTTGATTAACCTGTTCTTCCAACTGAGCAACGCGCGCTTCAAGCTTGGTGATTACCTTTTCTAATCTATTCATCATGGTTTTTAGCTGAGTATTTTCAGCTCGAAGCTGCGCATTCTCTGTAAATAGCTACTCGTATGATGGCTGCATACTATTCAATATATGATTAAGTAAACATAAACTCTAGAAATTGTTCTACTTATCAGAAAATAATTGATATCCCCCCCCCTTGACTGCTTACAAATTGCTAAAGTAAGCCTTCATCTTAACAATAATTTAGTAATCTTGTGGGATGGCAACTCATGGAGCCAATATCTCCATTAGCCTTCAGTAAGATTTACAAAAAAAAGAAGCTTATAAATGTGGAAGACTTGCAAAACTTTCCTCCTTTTGTATTAAAAGCTAAAATTTGGGTTTATTACTTCCATGCTTCGTTGCTCCCAATCTCCAGATAGCTTTCACGCATTCTAACTCTCTTTTTAAAATTTCTAAAAATTCTTGACACTTCAATTTGATACAAACTTCTTTTACCCAACTAAAATATTACATTGACAATTTCTTTCTTAAAATTTAGGTTGGCAAAAAAAAGCCAAGGATAAGAAAAATGCAGCTTCAAGAATTACCATCTCAACAAAAACTTAGCAGCCCGGAAATAGCGGATTACGTCACACGTTGGGGAGGCTCCCCTTCTATCGCTTTACTTGATCCGCGCTGCCAAATCTTTACCTCTCGCTATGCTGAAGGACTTATTGGTTATCGCCTTGCCGCAGGTGCCGCTTTTGTGTTCGGTGAGCCTGTATGCGATCCTGCTTTAAAAATTTCATTAGCTCTAGAATTTGAAGAGCATTGCAAAAACCATAAAAAAAATATCGTTTATACTCAAGTTTCCCAAGAATTTGGAGATTGGGGGGTACGGCATTATAATGGCGCACTGATTGAAGTGGGACATGACTTTTTTGTAGATCCTCATCTTGATCCTACAGCAGGACGAGATGCAAGGATGTTACGCAAAAAAGTTAAGCATGCCTTAACTGAAGGAACGTCTATTCATGAATACACCTCACCACAAGCAGAACTAGAACAAGCCATGGAACAAGCTAAGCAAACTTGGCTAAAGGGCAGGAAAGGGCCTCAAATCTATCTTTCAAATATTCATCTATTTAATAATCGCTCAGGAAAAAGATGGTTTTATGCTATTAAAGGAAACCGTTTAGTGGGGCAATGCATGTTAAATCAATTAGAAGCAAGAGGTGGCTGGGTCATCAATCTCTTAATGGCCACGCCAGAGGCTTCAGGAGGAACCACTGAGCTCCTTGTCATCTCCATACTAGAACAGTTACGTAAGGAAAATTGTCACTATCTTACCTTTGGTATGGTTCCCTTAGATAAAATTGATCGAATAACCGGCTTAAGTGCTTTTTCTAATTGGTTTACCAAAACGGCTTTTAAAGGTGCTAATTGGATGTTCAAGCTCGATGGCAAAAGAAAATATTGGCAAAAATATAAGCCCTATTACGAAAGCAGCCATCTTCTTTTTACCAATAAAAAATTTATGGCGCGCGATATGTTTGGGCTCATGCGCGCCATGAATGCCAGATTTTAATTAAAGAAAAAGAATTTTTTTAAGAATTGATTCATTAAAAGAGGAGTAGCTAAAGAATTTTCTTTAGCTACTTATAAAAAAGTGCAGATAGCCTATTTTACTTTAGGAATGTTAGGTATAAAGGCAGGCAAGCCAGCTTGCGGGAACAGCTCCCTTAGCTCATCTTCATTAAGAGACAACCATATTTGATTTCTACCAAAACATAGCAATTTTCCCCGCACCACTAGCTTATCGTTTTGACGCCATAGTTCAGCTCCATACACTCTGCCCTTTTCAGGATCTAAAATTTTTCCATTGGTATATCTGTTACCTTTTTGTTGCAGATTCCAAATGATATCTAAGCCTGCATAATAAGGATTACCCAAGACCCCTGGGGCTCTGTCATGAGGATGATCTATAGTATCGGCGATTTCACCTTGCTCATCAAAGGTGGCCACAATACGTCCATAATATTTCCCTTGATATTCATAGATAGCTATGGTGCTTTCTGCCCGGCCGGTTTTCTCATTGATGGTTTTCCAAAAACCTGTAATTTCCTCGCTCGCGAACCCTTGGCAAAGTATCAGTAAAAAAAGCGAGGTAAACAAAAGAAAATTTTTCATATATTCAACTCCAATAGTTTTTTATAATAATTTCAGCAAGCATCTAAAAATATTTGTATGGTTGAGAGCCTAGACTAAGCGCAGGCTAGGAAACAGCATGGATTTGACCATTAACTTTCAACCCGCCTAAATGTTATGGAGGATTCCATCTCAGCAATTACTCGTCTAAGCTAATCCTAATCTATAGGCTATCAAAAGGCTTAATTTGTCATTTTTGATGGGATTTAACATGAAAACTTAATTTAGATAAAAAAATTTTATGTTTTTGGGTAAGGAGAATAGAGCTTCCTCTAGTACCCGCACCTCTTTTTATTTTATAGATAAAACAAAAAGAGAAGAAAAGCAACTTTTTCTACTTTTACTTGGATATTCTAAAAAAATATGGTATGCCTAGATTAGCAAAGCCTCTTTTTTAGAAAGCGAGGAGAAAGAAATTTAGCGTGAAAAGAAGAACGGCTTTAAGGAGCTATAGAAAGGAAAATTTTACAACGAGCAAAAAGAATAGAAATCTTGCCAATCAATTAAAATTAAAGATGGCTTTTGATTTTTACTTGCTTAAGGACCTTAAATGATCGGTTTTATACTTTTTGGAATGGCACTAGTCTTTACCCTTATCCATAAGAGATTAATTAAACAAGCTGAGCTTCGGGAGATTTTACTTTCTTATCTCCTCTTTTTTAATATTGGAATAATGGAACTTATTGCTTTTAGTGGGCATATTTTCAAGTCTGACCAGATTGCAGCTTTAATTGGATGGCCGCCTGGCAGTCCTTTTCAATTGGAAGTAGGTGTAGCTGATCTAGCTTTTGGGTTCTTAGGGATCCTATCCCTCTATTTTCGTGGTTTATTTTGGGTGGCCACAGTGTTAAGCTCTACTATTTTTTTGATGGGTAATTTTTGCATACACATGGCTTCCTATCTCGATCATAATAAAGCTCCTTATAACAGTGGTATTTTAGTATGGTTCGGTAACTTGGTGATACCCATCTGTCTATTAATTCTGCTGAGAAGCTATCTCAAAAACTTTTCTTCCTTGCCTAAATTTTAAAGATCTAAACAGTTAGATAGATGCGTAGGTGCTTAGTCATTATTATCCCTCACACCTTCATGTTTGGAAAAAAGAGTCATAGAGTTTAAGTAAAAAATCTAACTTTCAAGAGAAAAAGAATAAGTTTTCTTTTGGCTGCTGCTTTCTAGAACGGTAGGCAGCTTTGCTTTTATCGGAAAATCATTATAACTATAAAGCTTACCTAAGCTTTCTTTTTTGCCCTCATCCTTGCTTAAAATTGATATAGGACCTTTTTAAAGAGTAAAAAATTGAGTAAGTGGAGCAAAGTCATTAAATGAAAAAGAAACAGTATAAAAAAACTTCTATTCCAGCCTCGATTTAACTAAAATCCACTATTTTTTATCGTTTAAAAGGCTTAGCAAAGACGATATTTTGCTCTTAAAAAGATCCCTATTCTCTATTTGAAAAAGTTATGAGGGTAACCACGCCCCCCAATCGATTATTAGAAAGAAAAGTTAAAATTCATCTCTCTGGTTAAGATCTCCATTATTTTGGCAATATTTCTTTTCCCCTCATCGCCCCACCGATGTAAAATTACTACATCAGAAGAAAATTTTTGATCCGCTGTCCAATTATAGATAGCAGGAAGCGTGGTAAAGGAACCCTGGTGCGAATTTAAAATATGGGCCATTAATTGCTGATCTGAACAAAACAAATGGTTTTGCTTTACGGCAAGGGTTGCCCAATCTTTAATTATCTTAGAATGCCTAGCAAATGCTAGAACTCCCGCGTTGTACATGATTTGACCAGGCGTAATTATTTTTCTATGTAGATTTAATTCTTGAGAAAGTGCATGTTCAGCCACTGCAGCAAAGCCAGCTTCATTTTCACACCCTTCAAATAGAGGCTGCAAAGATCCCCGCACCTGGCAATCTAGATCTAGCCATAGGCTTCTTTTAAAAGGTGACAATAACAAAGCAAAAGGTTTTTTATACCAGGTAAAACGCAAGTCCCATACTTGAGGCTGCATTTTTTCCCATAGGCAAGCTTGTATAGGGTCTATCTGATCCTTTTTGGCCATAAATGTATCGGTTAACTCTAGCTTTATCAACTCCCCACGCTGTTGGCACCAGTTTTTTGCTTGTAAAGACATATCCCCGTAATCTACGAATAATACTGGATGCTCATTATGCTGACGAAAATGTGCCCACCACCAGGGCAGCATCCACTCTAAACGATGGGAAGTACCCACAATCACACCATCTCCTGGCTTCGTAATAAGCATATTTGACCCTCAAAAAATTTTGATATAGCTTTTATAGCTCATAAACTAGAGCCTATTTAAAGAAAACATCAAATAACCTTATCAAGATACAAGCCTACATCCCTCTTTCATAGAGGGAAAGAAGCTATAACTTGGTAGGAGGTAAGCCTTACTCTCTCTAAAGTCAATATTTGCGCAACTAACAAGGATTTTTTCAAAGCTTTCTTAACCCATGGACAAAAATGGATCTACCTACTAAGAAAATTTTTAAGGATGATAGAAGGATAAGGTTAAGAGCAAAATTAATAAATTATCTTAAAATGCATGATGGCAGGACAAAAGCTTAAGCTACCTTAAAAAAACATGCTTCCAATGCTCTTCCTGAAAGCCTACTAAGCCTATGCCATCCCCTAATAAGAAAGGCCGCTTAACAAGCATTCCTTGTGCATGCAATAAGGATAAAGCTTCATTTTGAGGCATATAAGGTAATTTTTGACTCAATTGGAGTTCTTTATAAAGCCTACCAGAAGAATTAAAAAGCTTCTTTGTATCTCCCTTATAATAAGCGAGCATTTTATTTAATTCCTCTAGAGAAGGAGGAGATTGCACGATATCCACTGTTGTATAAGAAAGATCGGCTTTATCTAAAAAGTGTAAAGCTTTCTGGCAGGTAGAACATTTTGTATGCAGATAAACAAGAACAGACATTTTAGGACCCCCTTAAAAAAATCAAAAATTTTATGGTACATTATTTTTATGATCTTTTAAAGTTAGAATTACGTTTTACGCATAAAAAAATCACCTTTGGAGCTAATGAATAAATTAACAAAAATTCCCGCGGAAGAATGGGTAAATGAGTATTTGTCTCATCAAGAATATAAAACCTCGACGACCTTATGTGCCATCATGACTTCATATGGCAGTGATAAAGGGGATAAAAGGCACAACTACACCACTCTGTATGCTAAATTATTCGGCCCTTGGAGGCATAATAACATTAATCTTTTTGAGCTAGGAATTGGGACTAACTATGCAGATATTCCCTACAATATGGGAAAAGAAGGCATCCCGGGAGCTTCGCTCCATGGATGGGCTCTTTTTTTTCCCCAAGCACACATTTTCGGTGCCGATATAGATCAAAGAATTCTATTTCAGACTCCAACAATTAAAACCTATTATTGTGACCAACGTCAGAAAAGCTCTATTCACAATTTGTTTAGCAATGAGGATTTACATGGCCTTCAATTTGATATTATGATCGAGGATGGTTTGCATGAATTTGACGCTAATCTCAATTTTTTGCAACACAGTATTCATAAACTTAAAAAAGGAGGAATATATATTATTGAAGATCTTACCGCTCATTCAAGAGTAGCTTTTATAAAGCTTATCCCTTACCTGAGAAAAGAGTATCAATTAAAATATATAGAAGTAATCCTCATTCCTTCAAAATTAAATCATTTCGATAATGCTTTATTGGTTATCCAAAAATAAGTTTTTTCCCCATCTCCTTATTTCCCCACTTTTACTTTCCTACCCCACCTGAAGTTTATCCGGATAAAAGCTTACTCAGTAAGCGGTCACGGGATATAAAAGGTTTTTTAGATAATAGAAGGTATGGGTTGCTTGGTACGAGCTGCATGGATAGCGTCTGCTAGAAAATCTAGAATAGACTTTCCTTGTCGATAAAGAGTTTCGATACAGCTATGCAGCACTTCCCTCCACCTTTTGCCATAGATAGACTGGCTACCTAGACATAACTTACGTACAATGACTAGATTTCTTAAAGATTCTTCGGCAGCATTATTGGTCATAGGAATAGTAGGATCTGTTAAGTAAGCACGGAAATATTTGATCTGCTTTAAAAGCTTGTGGCAAAACTTCCGCAATTTCTTGGTGCTACTCCAGCACTGCAATTCTTGCAATTCTTCTTGTATATAACGCCAGTTAAGATATCCATACTGCTGCCAGGTAGACTGGCTAATTTGTCCTTTTTCTAGGCGATGCTTATCTTTAAAAAGCTCTTGCAGGGCATCATATAGGTTTCCTAAACATTGTGTGTCCTCTAAAGATATGTTGGGCTGTTCTGCTTGCCCTTGTATATTACGGAGTAGATGAGCTAAACAATACTGTTTGATCTTTACCTTAATTTGATGGATAGCTAAACCTCGATCACTTACTAAGCAATGAATCTGCTGGCCGACTAGCGCCTTTAGAGTAGCGCCATTTTGATAGGGTCTTAATGCATAAGCAATCACATTTCCTACACGTAGTACTAGCAAATGTTCGTTAGTAGCGGCATGACGCCAGCTCGTTGCATCTAAATGCAAAGGCTGCTGTGTAGTAATAGCTGCTTTAACGAGTGTTTCATAAGACGAAACAAGTAAGGCAGCGGTGCGAGCTTTAACTTTAGAAATAAGACCTTGGCTTAAAGCCACGTTAGGCAATAAAGCACTAATCATGGTGCGCACGGCCCGGTGCCCTTGACGATATTGTCCCATCAGCAGATTAATGAAGCCTTCAAGCCTAGGACCAAGCAAGAATTGCTCATTCTCTTCAAGTCCAGGCCGTGTTTCTAGATGGCAGCAAGGGCATCTGCTCGTCACTAAATCGATTTGATGCACCAATGGTTTAATTTCAGGAAGCTCGATCTGCTGCCATGAAAAAACCTTATCAGTCGCCTGCATAGCTGAGCGACAATGTGGGCAAACTTTTATACTACGAACTTCATGCGAGGTAACTGCACTAGCAGGTAGCAGTTGACGACTAGCACCAGGATGATAAGGTCGATTTCCTGCTTTTGGTGTAATTGAACGATTAGCTTTCTGATCAGTCGATGGTGGCTTAGAACTGTTCTTAGAATTCTGATTAAGCTGTGCTTCCAGCTGGGCAATGCGTGCTTCAAGTTTGGTGATTATCTTTTCTAGTCTATTCACTAAAGCTTTTAGCTGCGCATTTTCAGCTCTTAGCTGAATAATCTCAGCCCTTAGCTCTGCATTCTCTTTAAATAGTTGCTCGTATGAGGGTTGCATACTACTCAATATATGATTAAGTAAATATAAACTCTAGAAATTATTTTATTTATCAGAAAATTATTGGCAACCCCCGTGACCGCTTACCTTACTCATTACTTTTTGATATCCTGTACAAACCTATAAATTCAAAAAGGCTTCGCTACCTCCTACTTTTCTTAACTTCATGCCCTTAACCCTATTTCAAATCCAGCTAAAGCACAAATGTATTTATATAAAATAAAGGGAGAAATGGCTACCTCCTAGCTATTGTACGAAGAACCTGCTCAAAAAAGTAAAACATTATTCATGATATAAGGCCGCCTTCTTTAAAGATGTAAATGATTTTTTTATTTTTTTCTTATTCTCCCCATCTTTTATCACTAGCTAGGCCTTATACGTAAGATAAAATAAGCATGAGTAAAAAGCAGGGGCTCTAACACTTATGAATTTCTTTTATCCCATCACTTAAGAAAAACTTTAAATTAAAATTTAATTTTGTCATATTCAACTTAACTTTACAATCTAGGCTGCACCCAGGATTTTCATCATGAGCATCCCTTCCGATCCCTTTATCACCTATTCTAGTGCTGAACCACCTTTAAAAATAATCGAAAAGCTTATCAGCCTTTTTAAGGTTAAAAATGTTGCGTTATTTGCAACTATCGATCATGCAGGAGAAGCTTTAAAAAAAGGATTAAAGTTACCCTATGAACAGCTGCTCATTTTTGGAGACCCTAAAACAGGCACTTTACTCATGCAAGAAAATCCTGCGATTGGGATAGAACTGCCTCTAAAAATTCTTGTATGGCAAGACGATAACGGCCTTACTCAAATTGGTTATAAAGATCCTACTTATTTAGCAGCCAACTATGGGATAAAAGAAAACCTTCAAATTCTACAAAAAATGAACGAAGCCCTTAACAGCTGGGTAAAAATAGCAATTCAACAAGATAAGGAAATTGTATGACCACAAATAAAATTAATAAGCCTGAAATAGACAAGGCATTGAAAGGAAATTGGAAAGTGATAGGCTGCCAGCTTAATGGTCTTTGGTTACCCTCCGCTATATTTGAGAACTTTATCTATAGCTTCCCTGATGTGGAACATTTTAAATTAGCCTGGGGTGACTTAACTTTTCCCAACTATGTAGGAGGCTTTCCTAAAAGTGATAAGGGAAAAATATCCATTAATGTTAATTTTCAACCCTACCAGATAGATTTAATTCCTCATTCGGGGCCTTTTGCCGAAAAAGCTTTTAAAGGTATATTCGAACTCGACCATGATATCCTAAAGGCAAATTTTGCTTTTCCAGAGATAGACAGACCTCACTTTTTCTCTGCTAAGCAAGGACATGTTTATGAAATCTGGCAAAGAATGTAAATAGAAGGGCTCTTTTTGCCTCAATAAAAACGTTTTCAAAAGTTAAAAAATGTTTTTTTACCCCTAGTAAATTAAAAATTAGGACTACTTTTTGTCGAGAAAATTACAGTAAAAAGATGGATCAAAAAATATGCGTTTATTTACGGAGAGAAAGGAGTAATTTTCCAGCAACGATGAATTTTAGGATCATGAAAATCTAAAGGCAAAGTTTTAGCAGAGATGTCGATAATCGAACAAGTGCTAAAAAGGCTTTTATCAAAAACAAAGTTGCGCGAATTAGTGCTGAAAAATATTACTCCTTTTTTGCAAAGAAGTTTAATAGCTTTAGACAATAGGTCCACATAATCGATTTGGATATCAAACATTTCCAGCATTTTTTTCGAGCGCGAGATAGTGGGAGGATCGATAATAATAACGTCGTATTTATTGCCGGTACGGCTTTCGTGGCTTAGAAATTTTAAGCAATCCTCACGAATAATAGGATTCTTTTTCAATGAAAGAGCATTAAGTTCGAAGTTGTCAGCTCCCCAGGCAGTGTAAGTGTTCGACATATCCACGCTTTTTGTAAGAGTTGCTCCAGCTATCGCCGCATGGACACTGAAAGCGCAAGTATAGGCAAAGAGATTTAAAACCCTTTTGCCTGGACAGGCTGCCGCCACTATTTGGCGAGTCTCCCGATGATCTAGAAAAAGCCCTGTATCCAGGTAATCGCGAAGATTAATTTTAAACTTCACCCCATATTCATGCCCGATAAAATACTCTTTAGTGCTCCCCTTCTTTTCATATTGCTCCAATTTTTGTCGCCGCACGCGTGTGCGCCAATAGATCAAATCAGGGGTCATACCAAAAAGAGAGCTTAAGGTTTGTTCGACTTCTTCCTTTAATTCAGCCGAAGGTTCAGGAGCTTCTCTCGTGCGAGAAAAATAATGTACACAAAACCTTCCTGCATAAAAATCGATCGCTAAAGGATAATGTCTTATTTCACAATCATAAATGCGAAAGCAATCCGTAGTCGTGCGTTTTGCCCATTTGCGAATATGACGGTAATTCTTTCTAAGGCGATTTTTAAAAGGGGAAGTTTTATCCTCTCCATCTGCTATGGAGAGAAGATATAAGGCGACTTCATTCATTACCATTATCCTATTCATATTTTTTAGAGAAAATTGCTTTAGAAGGGCTATTAAAAAATCGATAGATTTTGTAAAAATATCTGATGATACTAGAATTTTTTAAAGTTTAAGGAAAGCTTTTTAATAGAGATCTCTTTTTAAACCATTAATTTTTGGGGCGAAAAAAACCTTCTCTAAAATCTTACTTGCTGCCGTAAGAGCTTAGAAGAGTCTAGTTACTTGCCTGCCAATAATTACAAGGAAACAACGTAAGAAATGATCAGTATTTAGAGATAGAGTACCATGAAGAGAACGGTAGAAAAGAGAATAGAGGCACAATAATCTGCCTTTTAATAAGGTCTTTAGTAACTTTTACTTTGCTATCCTAATTTTTAAGAAAAAAACTACTCAGGGGTGTATTAAAGCACCCCTGAAGATCGATTTTTAAAGTTTGCTTTCCGATGTCTCGTTTGTGGTAGAGATATCTTTAGCTCCTTCATTTTTCATGATCTCGTAAGCACGATTCAATTCTTCGCGGGTATCAGTCTGAGCACTGATTAAAATATTGCCAGCCTTTAAGCCAGCTTCATATCTTTTTGCTTCATTTTCTGGAATTCCTGCACCCACAATAGCTCCTACCAAAAGGCCTAAGCCTCCTCCTACAGCCGAACCACTTAAAGCAGCCATAATCGGGCCAGCAGCAATAAGAGCGCCTAGTCCGGGGATAGCTAGAGTGCCGATTCCAGCCAGCAATCCTAAAGAACCACCAAGCACACCACCTGCCGCAGCTCCTACTGCTCCCATTTCAGAAGCTTTGGAACCCGTGCTGCTAGAAGGGATATCTTTATCAGCCGTTCTTGCCAAGTCTCCCTCCCTACCTTCACCATACCTATTGGATGTAGCTGTCGGCTGATTTTGATCAGGAGAAAGGATAGAAATATCCTTATTATGAAATCCGGCAGATAAAAGTTGTGATACAATTTGTTGAGCCTGAGCTTCATTGCTAGCTAAGCCAAAAACTACTTTTTTCATAACAGCCTCCATAAATTAATATTTTTTTCCGGTTATTTCTAGTTGATTTTCTATTTTTTTTATTCCAGGAATCTCTTTGGTTTTTCCAATAATAATTTCCCTTTCTTCTAAAGTGGCAATAGGGCCTCGTAAAGTTACCACTCCATCAATTGTGATAATTCTAATATTCTTTGCATTCATAGACAAAGAATCATCTTTCACTATAGCCTGACGAATTTTTTGGGTAATGGTACGATCTGCTTCACTTTCCGATTGATCTAATGGAGTTTTTTCTACTGCATGGCGATCAGCTTTTTCTCTTAAATAATCTGACTGCTCCCCTTTGGAGGAAGAAGGGACAGATTTATCTTTGCCACCACAAGAAATAAAAGCTAAAGATAACAGCATCATTAAAAAAATCTTTTTCATAGAGACCTCCTAAAAGTTAACCATAAATTTATGAATAGAAACTTATATACAAATCTTAATTTCAATCTAACGTGGTGGCATTATCTAAAAACACACCCAGTAGAATAAAAATTTTCCTCGCAAGATCAAATTAACAACAGGGCACACTGTTACCTATCGAACGCCATTTTTAGCCCTAACTTTAGTATCAGGAAATGGCAGGATAGGGAACGCTTCAATAAAAAAATAAACTAACAAAAACTCTTTAGAGTAAAGCCTCAAGCTATATTACTTCAGCTTTTAGCACTTTACTCACTTATTCTTTTAAATTTATAAAAGTATAGTTGTGTCGGCACA
This sequence comes from Neochlamydia sp. AcF65, assembly GCF_018342435.1. Lineage (NCBI taxonomy): Bacteria > Pseudomonadati > Chlamydiota > Chlamydiia > Parachlamydiales > Parachlamydiaceae > Neochlamydia > Neochlamydia sp. AcF65. The sequence goes on along the minus strand of NZ_JAEMUE010000042.1, from coordinate 37,557 downwards.
GCTCTTTTGTTATTAAAGTCCTTATTTAATTAAGGTTTTTTCCCGTGCTTTAACCTTTAAAATATTTTCTCTTAATTTTTAAGTTTATCAATTAGGCTGTATGAGATATACAATCTATCTTAAAGTAATTTTTGTCTACAGTAAATGTTGCTTCCTTGGTTAAACAAATGCTTTTTCAAAAAACAAATTAACAGATTAGAAAATCAGAAAAAACGCTCTAAAAGAGGCTTAAACTCATTCTCTTTAAAATTATTCATAATAATGAGCCTTTAAGTATTACCATCGCCAAGGTAAAATAGATGATAATTCCTACTACATCTACAATGGTAGCCACTAAGGGAGCTGAAGAGGTAGCGGGATCAAATCCTAGACGGCGTAAAACAAAAGGCAACATAGCTCCTGAAAGGGATCCCCACAAAACAACGCCTATTAAAGAAAAAAAGATAGTCACAGCCATTAAAAACCAATGTTCACCATATACATGCCCTAAAGTTCCCCATAGCGAAACCCGAATAAAGCCTACCACTCCTAATACTAAGCCTAGGGAGGCGCCTAAAAGAAATTCTCCCCGCATAATATTCCACCAATCTTTAAGCTTTACTTCACCTAAAGCCATTGCGCGAATAATAAGGGTAGAAGATTGCGAGCCAGCATTTCCCCCGCTGGAAATTATCAAAGGAAGAAATAAAGCTAAAACGACGGCTCTTGAAATTTGATTTTCGAAGAAACTCATGGCTGTAGCTGTAAACATTTCGCCTACAAATAATATGACCAACCAGCGCGCTCTTTTTTTTATCAATTCAAAAAAAGGCGTCTCCAGGTAAGGCTCATCGAGAGCATCGCTTCCTCCAATTTTATGGACTTCGTTAGTATTCTCTTCAGAAGCTAATCGCAAAATATCATCAATGGTGACAATGCCTAGTAAAGCTCCTTCATCATTTACAACGGGTAAAGCCACGCGATTATATTCTTTAAATATATTAATGGCCTCTTCAGCCGCCTCATGAACGGATAAAGCTAAAAACTTTTGATCCGTGATTTGAGCAATTTTATACTCTTTAGGGTGGAAAAGTATCTCTTTAAGCCTTAAATCGTCAATCAAGATGCCTGCATCATCCACCACATAGATAACATCAATCGTTTCACTATCTCTTCCATACTCGCGAATATAATCAAAAACCTGCTCTATACTCCAATTCATCTTGACTGCTATATAATCCGTAGTGATCAGCCGTCCTACGCTATCTTCTGGATAGCCTAACAAGGTTAAAGTTTCAAGGCGTTGCTCGGCGGGCAAAAGTTTTAAATAATCTTCCACTACCTGCTGAGGTAGTTCTTCTAAAAGAGCGGTACGATCGTCAGATCGCATTGCTGTTAGCATGCTCGCAACTTGCGTGGAAGATAAGGAGCGCAAAATTTGCTTTTTATGCTTATCGGAAAGGTAATCAAACGTTTCAGCTGCTTGTTGAGGAGATAGCAAAGTAAACACAAATAACCGATCGGACATAGTTTTTTTTTCTATCAGATCGGCTATTTCAAACCCTGAAAGAGATTTTAAACTTTCCTGCAATTCTTGGTTTTTTTTATCTTTAATTAAATGATTAAGACAAGTTAAAGGTAAGACTTTCATAAAAAAACCTTTTTCTACTCTTTGCTAGGCTTTCATTCATAGCCTATGAATGATTATCTTCACAATTTATTTCTCGGCCTTACCCACCTTAAGATCCCCAAATAAAAAGCCTTTTAGTTGCTATAATCTTCATATAAAAGAGTTACAAGTTTGCTCTCGTTTATCTATAAGGGCTTGATAAAAATAATTAAATTTCCAATCAATCTGACATGCAACAAAAAAAAACGAATAAAAAAACTTCTTACAGCTTATTTTTCAAAGTTAACTTAAAGGATAAAACTTAAAGAAGAGCTTGCTGGGTAAGCTTTCTTAAAGGCAACTTAAGGAAGATAAATAAAAAGAATAATTTTTATTTTCCAGCAAGCCAATAAAAAAGGATTCTTGGATGAAAAAGCATCCTATCCGCGAGCCTCTCCTATTCTTTCTATTGTATGCAGGTTTAAGAGGTTGCATAAAAAATTTAAATGGGCCTAAAAAGCTGCTAATGATATTTATGTGTAGATAAAATAAATTTTAAGTTATTTTGAGGTTAACACTCATAATTTTTTTAAAGAGGTCTTATGAATATAAGCTTTAATCGTTGCTGGGGTTTTTATCTTTTCATTTTATGGGGAATTTTATTACCTCTTCAGGCTGATCCTAGTGATCAAGGCAAGCCTACTCCTTCGCAATATCCTCCACCCACTTCTAAGAAATCGCAAGCTTATATACCTCCATCTGCCGATCAAAATTATAATAACACGGCAGACCCTTCTGCTAATCCCAGCAATGCTCCCTCTTCTAATCCTCCTGGCTTTTATGGTGGGTTTTATGGGTCACCCCCACCCCCTACAGCTAAACAGTCATTTCCAGATAAAGCGGCAGCAGACGAGCTTTATAAGTATATTCGGAGCAGGTGAGCTTTAATTAATGTTCGCTTGCCATTTTAAGCTTGAAGTGGATGAAAACCAGCAAGAAGTAAGAATCAGGTATAAAGATTTTTATCTTACTTGAGATAAAAGTAGATTTTAGCTGAATCTGACAGCCAATTCACAGATTTTTCTTCCTATCGCGCCATCTTTTTTACAGAAAAGGGACTTAAAATGCTTTTTCATGAAGAAAAAAGCCAATTGGAGAAATGAAATCATTCTAGGAGAAGCTGAGTATGCTTAAAATTACTCAGCCTGCTCCATTAGCTTTATTTTAAGATTTCGGTGGGGTAGAAGGTAATATGTTTTTACCTCCCCCCTCATTGTTATTTATTTTTCGCTTTTAATAGAGATTCGCTTAGCTTCCGAAGACTTCGCTTTTTGAAAGCTAACCTGCAAAACACCATTTCTATAAGAGGCTTGAGGTTCTTCACGATCATTAACTTGGTCGGGAAGAGCTACGCTATAAGAAAATGAACGCATGGACCTTCTATAAAATTTTTTATCCCTATCACTTTCTTCTTCTTTTTTTTCGCCTTTAATCCACAGAACACCTTTATTCAAATTAATTTCAATGTCTTCCGGATTTAAACCAGGCATAGCGGCTTCTACGACAATGTTGTTATTTTTGTCCTCATAAATGGTAAGGTCTTGATCTCTTTCCTCACCATAAAATTGCTCAAGCTCTCGCGTAAGATTTTTTGGAAAACGGAATAAGGGGTCACGATTGAAAATGGAAGGGAATAGATTAAAAGACATTTTATACCTCCTTAAAATCAGTTATAGGATTAAACGAACGATATAAATCAATACCTTTTTAACACATCTATTGATTAACTGTCAAAAGCATATGTCTCGTTAATAATTTAAAAATTTGCTCGACAGGTTGTTCGCAATTTTTCCAAGCTTGCTGTGTAAGCAACCTAGTCACTTGTCTTTTATGGCCTCTCTCATGCTAGGCCTCATTCCCTCTATTAGTCCCTCTTAGACTTTGAATATTTAATCGATTTCATTTTTTACTTATAGTTAAAGGCTAAGGGGATCCTGCTCGCTGATAGGTCGGCTTTATAAGATGAAGATTTCCTCTGGGGCCTCATTTAAAGCAATCGGGGCGGTGCCAGCAAGAAAACTTCTTGGGTGCCCCTTAGTAAATCCCTAGGGTCATTATCTTCCCTTAGCTCCTAGTAAATTTTGGGGTATCTTTTTCATTTTGCACTGTTAACAAGCCTGGCCTGCAACTAAGCGCTTATGCAAAAGGATGACGTGAGAGCCTCTTCCCCTACATTTTTATTATAACATGATAGCTTGATTCCTAATTCCTAGGATTATGTAGCTAAAGACAATTTTAAGAAAAAATCGGTCGAAGAAAAAAAAGCTCAACATGGAGTAAATTTTGAAAGCTTTAAGATAAACTGATAGATTCTTTTTCTTATTGTAAATTTTTACTCATCACCTTCTCGATAAATCCAGCTGTTGGGCCTTATAAAGAAATTATATTTACATAGTTGGGTCTTTGCTGAAATCATGCTTTGAGGCCTTTTCTACTCGGCTGCAATCAAGCTAAAGCAGCAAGTAGAAAATATAATTACTATCTTTTTTTATGAACTTGGATGACATAAAAAAGGCAAAAATGTAAAAGGAGTAAGCCAAGCGTTTGACATAAACCAAGCACTTATTTAGCATAGGTGTCATTTTTATTGTACTCTCTCAAATACTAGGCTGCAATATTAGGACATTACTTAAAAGGTCCACTTCTATTTCAGAAGCTGACCCTTTAAGCGAAAAGCTAAAAAAACGCAATCTACAAGCCTTAAGGAAACATTATCATGCAAATTCACAACTTTTTTCTCCAGCTTGTCATTATTTTATTTATGGCTAGAGTATTAGGAGAATTTTTCGCTAGGTTTAATATTCCCTCTGTTATTGGTGAACTTTTTGCCGGCGTCCTCATTGGCCCTAGCCTCTTTAACTTAATAGAGCCTAACGAGATGATCAAGTTATTGGCAGAAATTGGAATCATTCTCCTTCTTTTTGAAGTAGGACTTGAAACGGATATGGGAAGGTTAGCAAAGACGGGTAGCAAGCCTTTTATTGTGGCAGTAGGAGGCGTTGTCATACCTTTTACGCTCGGCTTTCTTGTCAGCTACCAGCTATTTGACTTAAGCCTGCTCGTATCTTTATTTATTGCAAGCACATTGACAGCAACTAGCATTGGAATAACAATTCGAGTACTTACTGATCTTAAAAGACAAGCCAGCGATGAAGCTCAAATTGTGCTTGGCGCAGCTGTCATCGACGATATCATCGGGATTATTTTGTTATCTGTTCTTTATGAATTTTCTCAAGGAGGGGGGATCAGTTTTATAAATATTGGCAAGGTACTCGTATTCATCTGTTTATTTCTTATATTGGCACCTATAGCTGCTAAATTTATTTCTAATGTCATCAAACATTATGAAAAGAAAAGTGAAATTCCTGGACTCCTTCCCACTACTATCGTTTCTCTCATATTATTGTTTGCTTGGCTAGCTCATAAGATGGGCGCTCCTGCACTTTTAGGAGGATTTGCAGCAGGTCTTGCTCTTTCTCGGCAATTTGTTCTACCTTGGGGAACTTATTCTCCTTTTAATGAAGAGTTTTCTCATAAAGTAGAAACCCAAATGAAGCCAATCGTGCATCTATTTACTCCTCTATTTTTTGTCACGATAGGTTTATCTTTAAACCTTAGCGAAATCAATTGGGGATCAACTTTCATTTGGCTACTCTCTATTTCTATACTTATCGCCGCCATAGTGGGTAAGCTATCCTCAGGCTTTCTTCTTTTTAAAGAAAATAAATGGATCAAATGGGCGGTGGGTATTGCGATGGTGCCTCGAGGAGAAGTAGGACTAATTTTTGCAGAGGTGGGGAAAAATAGCAAAGTTTTTGATAACGATTTATACGCTTCGATGATCATTGTGATTGCCATTACTACAGTCTTTACCCCCTTCTTTATGCGATTCTTCTACAATCTTCAAGCTCGGGCAGAAAATGAAGTAAAAAGCTAATCGACAGAAAAGGATAAATGATAATGAAAAAAGCTTTAAATTCTGCTATTTAAAGCAAATTTTTTTAGATCACTTACTTTGCCTGTCTTAAGCCCCTCTACCCCAAGCTTTGCTAAGAGTCTAAAGTACCAAATGGCATAAGGGAAGTTAATAAGAAGATATGAAAAACTTCTCTCGGATGGCCTTTAAGCTTTTATTTGTAAGAAAGGCCTTCTTAAGGCCTTTCTTACAAAAAATTATAAGGGATCTAAGAGATATTAGTATTGCTTGGTATATAAAATAATTTCTAGATTTTTTATTTTCGATTCCCTGATGGCTTATGAGGTTTTTCTTGTATAAAACCCTTAAGTATTAGGGGATTTATGAAAACTCCAGAGATTGATGCCTTAGAAACCATTTTTATTTTAGATATACACGCACTTGATAGTCTGAATTTTAGGAGCAAAGAAGTATGAAAGATATAGGTGAACTTCTGGTTAAGCGTTTGTAAGGCTAGAGATGTCTTTTTCTCGAGAGTGGATACCTTGATTCCTAGTAGGAAAATATGTTTAGCAGCCCTAGAATTTTACTTAGATAAAGAAGACCAGTTTTGGATCATTGCTCATATGGGAAGTAAAAGTAACGATAGGGAGCCCTTCTTTATGAAGAGATTTTCACGCTCCTCGCGCCCTTATGAGCTTTTAAAATTAATGCTGAATACGGACTCCTATACCTGCATCGACTTTCCTGCTCTTTCACATTCTCTTGGGGAGCTAGGGATCAAAAATGAATTAAAAAAAGTATTCTTCTCTAAAGGTAAGTTTTTTGATTCTATAGCTAAACTGGGTGCAATTGACTATCCAATTGACGCCAGACGAATAATATAGCACCTTTCCTTTGTCAAAAATTCAAAAAAACAACTTCTTTCCTCTTTTAACCACTACAAATACCTTAACTACTCTGTTAATCGGATTGAATTTCTCCAGTTTTTGCGACACTTTTCCGACAAACAGCTAGGCTTTTTCTATCCCTTCACGCGGAGTTCTTTTCAAGAATTCTGACGTTGTCCGGTTTCGGTACCTCTTTTCTAAATTTTTTAAAATAGACCTCTTTCGAAACTCACGTATTTAATTCCCAGTTATAGATTGCTGCAATTAAGTTGAAGCGAAGAGCAAATCTTTTACGTCTATTTCTGTAGCGATCTGCTATAATTTTAAATCGCTTAAGGAGGCCAATGACGTTTTCATTGGCAACTCTTTCTCTGGATAAACTTTGATTTGTTCTTTTATCCTCTTGAGTCAAAGGATTCTTCTTACTTTTTTTCTTAGGCATTTGAGTTTGGGCATGCAGCTTTCTTAATCCTTGATACCCTGAATCGGTTAGCACTCTTATTTGTGGATTGATTTTAACCTGGGATTCTTTGAATAGCCTAAAATCATGCTTTTTGCCATTACCATATGAGGTACAAATTACTTTTTTACTTTTCTTATCGACTACAACTTGGGTCTTTAGGGTATGTTTTTTCTTTTTCCCGGAATAATAGCGCTTTTGTTTTTTTTAGGGCGCTCAATAGGCGTTTCTGTAGCATCAATCAAAATAACCTCATATTCCGTATCGCTTTTCAAAAGCTCTTTACGCCCCGGTAAAGCAAAATCTGGATGCTTGATTAACGTATTTTCAATCCATTTCACCGCTTTATAAGCTGAGCTTTCACTAATTCCATAGCTTTGGCTAATATGGAAATAGGTCCTATATTCGCGCATATATTCCAAGGCCATTAACAGCATATCTTCTAAACGTAGTTTATATTTACGCCCGCCTTTAATCTTCTTGGCCGTATCGGCTTCCTGTAAAATTTGCACCATCTTATCAAAAGTACTACGCTTTACCCCTGTCAATCTGCGAAACCGTTCATCATCTAATTTCTCTATCCTATCAAATTTCATGGAGCCTCCTTTAAATGTTGAGTCCCCATTTTACTAAAATTTACATTTTATTCCAGTTTCGAAAGAGGTCTAATGGAGACATGAAACAAAACAAATTCAAAGCTCACAAGCCACCAAAAAAGAAGGCTACCGTTAAACCTTTAGCAGTGACTGAATCTTGCCGCCTTGGAGCTTTTTTTGATTTGCTTCTCCAAATAGACAAACGTAATCCATCCGGAGCCTTATGAGCCTCACCAAAGCGGAGCTTCTCTCAATCAAGCCCCCAAACGGCTTGATCGCATTTGCATACGTAGAGATTGATCATCAGTTCTACATCAGCTCTATTGGTGTCCTCAAAAGGCGCGATGAAACTGACTATAGAATCACTTATCCTACTCGGAAAGTTGGCGAACAAAATCTCACGCTTTCCCATCCAACTGAGCCTTGTTTAAGCAAGGCAATTGAGCAGGCCATTTGCAATAAAGCTGAAGAGATGTTCGGAGATCACTCAATCGCATAATTTAAAGAGGTAAAAAATAAGTATGAATCAAATTGCCTTCGACATATGAGTGAAAATAATATTCCTTTCCAAGATCCCCTGATTTGCGACGGAAATATCTATCGCTTTTCTCGAGACACTAAAAAAAAATTAATCCGATGAATGGTATGTAGCTCAATTTAGCTTTTCTTTCTTCTGGAAAGCCTTATCTTCGCTGCTCTTATGATTCTTGGAGTGATGGCAGCAAGTTTGAATACAAATCTTGAGAAGATTCTTTGAATAGAGCTTATTCTGCAATTGATTGCAAAGAATTCCAATCAAGATTTGAAGAAAATAAATTGAGAAGATGGCTAGCCATGAGCAAGCAGATTAAAACTTTTATATAACCGCCAACAGGGTGATGAATTTAACCGCTTGTGCTAAGGAGATTTTCAAGAGCGCTGAAGTCAATGAAAAAGGCCAACGGTTAGATTCTGTGTTCCAGAACGTAAAATTGGATAGGAAAACCTGTCTATAAAGGCGTGTGAAGTATTTACAAAACTAGTGGACGGTAAGAAACGTCCAAAAGAATGGGGGCGGTTGGACTCGAACCAACGCAGACCGAAGTCGAGAGATTTACAGTCTCTTGCCATTGCCACTAGGCGACACCCCCAGAGGGATGCTGACAGTAGGAATTGAACCCACAACCGTCCGATTACAAGTCGGGTGCTCTACCAATTGAGCTATGTCAGCTTACAGAATACTCGCTTAAAAGATAGCGTTTAATTATGCGTAACTTATAGCAAAAATGCATGATTAGCAGCAAGTCATTTTATAAAAAAACAATGGAATATTCTAATTTTTTTGCGCTCAACAAGTTAGTGTATTTTTTTCACGAATCGTTTAACTTAACAATTCTAAGCAGGCTATAGGCAAGCTTAAGGAAAGCCTTAAACTTACGCTATAAAAAGCTCTTGATAGATCATTCCGTCTTCTCTAAAGAAGGGGCTTCTGCAGAAGAGACTTCCTTTTCTACATGGAGTAGGGGCGGCTGCTGCTTAAAAGTTTTAGCAATAGAATCTCCGAAAGTGCGTTCCATAAGATTAGGCATAGCAGGCTGATTTAACCATTTCGCGGTAAGTTTCTTTTTAGTATACTTTTTTCCCCAGCAACAATTTTTATATTTCTTTCCTGATCCGCAGGGGCAGGGATCATTACGGCTCACTTTTTCTGTCATATCCATATCCTTTAGACTTATTGGTAAGATTTAGAGTAAATTTTAGAAATGCCTTGACTCCGCCTCTAAGGGTACTATAAAGTATTTGATAATTATTTTTAAATAAAAGTTAATTTTTTATGACTATCTCTATACCTATAGCTCAACCGCCCTGGTCCCGCTTAGGTAAAAAATTAGAAAGCACTTTTCGCCGAGCTCTTTATGACTATCAAATGCTAGAAAGCGATAATAAGATAGCGGTAGCCCTATCGGGGGGAAAAGACAGCTTAACGCTATTATTTTTATTAAAAGCTATAGCAGGTAGGGGCTTTCCTGAATTAGATATATATGCCATCCTTGTTAATGGTGAATTTTCTTGCGGTGCAGGCGTAAATGTCACCTATTTAAAAGCTATTTGCGATCAGCTAGGCGTCCATTTTATTGTTAAAGAATCTAAGCAAAAACTCGAAACCCTTGAGTGCTACAGCTGTTCTCGCGAAAGGAGATCTCTTCTTTTTGAAGCTGCCAAAAGTGTAGGAGCCACTACCATTGCTTTTGGTCATCATCGGGATGATAACATTCAGACCTTTTTAATGAATTTGTTGCATAAAGGTGAATTTGCAGGAAATTTACCCAAAATTTATATGCAAAAATATGGGATAACGATTATACGCCCTCTTATTTACATTTCAGAAGAAGAGATTCGTGCTTTTGCAGAACAGTATGGATTCATCAGAATTATGTGCCGCTGTCCTGTAGGACAAAATTCCATGCGCAAGAAGGTAAAGGAACTAGTTAAAGAAATGGAGATTCTTTACCCTTATGCTAGCGAAAATATTGCCCGAGCATCTCTTTTATACGGCTCGCATAAAGCTGCTAAGCCCTAGTGCATAGTTTCGAAAGATCGATAAAAACTTTTAGAGTGTTTTTTATAAAATGTTCAGCTAGTTAGAAACATAAGATTAACTTCATCTATAGAAAAGCCATCGTTTTTTATCAATTTTTAAAATTTTCTTTAAAAATTTATTTTGATTTTTTTAGTTCTTTCAAAAAGCTAATCACTTTTATTTTTACTATTTACATTTGTTCTGCATATTCATACACTTTTTATCAAAAAGGAGATCCATATGGCTTATTCCAGGCCCAATGAGAACGAAAATCATATCACTATTCAAGGAGTCGAAATTGCTTTAGGATTTCCTGACCAATTCAGCTTTCAATGGATAGGTCAAACTGATGTATTGGATCAACTTCTAGCAGCTTGGTTGGTAATTGATGAAAAAGATATCCCTTTAAACCCTCGCTTAATTGGCAAGCCGGGAGTCGGCAAAACTACCCTTGCCTATGCGGCAGCAAAAAAGCTAGATAAGGAGGTTTATATTTTTCAATGCACGATGGATACACGTCCAGAAGATTTACTTATTAGCCCTGTGATAGATAAAGCAGGCGGAATCCGCTATGTAGCTTCCGCTTTAGTTACCGCCATGCTACGAGGGGGTGTCTGTATTCTTGATGAAGCTAATCGCATGAGTGAAAAGTCATGGGCATCACTTGCTCCCCTTCTCGACACAAGACGCTATATTGAATCCATTGTAGCTGGCCTTAAAGTAACGGCAGACCCTGGCTTCCGCATCTGTATTACGATGAACGATGATGCTTCGACTTTTGAAATTCCGGAATATATTCACAGCCGTTTACAACCTCAGATCTATCTAGATTTTCCCGAAGCTGAGGAAGAAAAACGCATTCTTAAAGAAAATCTACCTTTTATTGATGAGTATATTGTTGATTATGTTATTAATTTTTTACAAAAAGCCCATACTAACGCTGAAAATTATACTATTAGGGATGGCATCAATATTGCCCGTTATGCTGCGAAAAGGCTAAAAACTTTAGAAAACAGTAAAATCAATATTGATAATTTGCTACGTCAAGCCGTTCTTATGACGCTTGGCGATGAAGCACTTACTCACCTCATGTAAAATTTATGAACAATCTACAAGCCTTTTATATTCAGAAAGGAGCTGTCTTTGCAGTCCCCATTCTTCATTATAAGATGGAAATGGCAGCTCAGGTACGTATAGCGTTTGAGGCTATTCAACCTGATTGCGTTGCAGTGGAACTTGCAGAAACTATGCAGCTACAATTATTGCATGCCGCCTCTCGTCTACCCGATATTAGTGTAGTGATGTGCTACAATAAAGATCATGCGCCTATCTATTATATGTGTGAACCTTGCGATCCTGCTTTTGAAGGTTTGCGCAGTGCCCTGGAGGCTCAAATTCCTGCCTATTGTATCGACCTTGATGTCGATGATTATCCTGATAATATAGAATATATGCCTGATACTTATGCCATACACAAAATAGGGTTAGAAAATTATTACAAAGCATATAAGGATTTCTTCTTAGAAAAATCAATCAAAAGTACTGTTGATCAACAGCGGGAGTTGTTCATGGCAAGACGCCTAAAAGAACTCTCTTTTAGCTATGAAAGAATACTTTTTATAGCAGGCATGTCGCACATAGAAAATATCCTTTCATTGATGGATAGAGTTTCTTTTGCTCCCCTAAAGCATGCACCAAGAGAGCATATTGAGCTACTTACCCTGTCGGAATTATCTACCCAAGAAGTTATGGCAGAATATGGATGGATCACTAAAAATTATGAACAAGCCAGGTATGCTTTTCCTTTAAAAAATAGAGAAGAGCTTGCTTTTTCTTCTTTTCCCCCTGACCGTCAAAAGCTCATTTATAATCTTTTTAAAGGTGCCGCTATAAATTATACTAAGAATACAGGAAACAGTTTTCCAGGCTATAATTTGCGCAATATCATGAAATTTTCTCGCAACTATGCCTTACTCCATCAGCAACTTTTACCCGATTTATATCAGCTAATCAGTGCTGCCAAAGGATGTGTAGATCACAATTATGCCTATGAAGTATGGGCTTTGGCAACAGAGTATCCCTATAGACGTAACGTAGATCAGCTTCCTGAAATTGATTTATCTATTGAAGATATCTGGGGAGCTAGTAAAAGCATTCGTTTTCATAGGAAAGAAAAAAGCAGGAAAGATTTAACCTTTCATAAGCAACGCAAAAATCGCGCACAGCTTCATTTTAGACCCCCTCCCATGTTTAGTATTTGTTCGTATCCTCCAGAAGACCTAGTGATTGAAAAATTTGGGGATTTCTTAAAGAAGAAGGGCACTCAGCTGATGCGCGAAGAAGCTGCTCGCATCATTCCTTTTTCTTCAAGCCTAGAAGATGGGATCGATACTAGAGAAACGATTCGCCATTGGCATGAAAAGAAGCTGTATGTCAAAGTTTCAGGGAAGCCTCCAGGCGGAGTAGGGTCAATAGTAGTAATATTTGATGAAGATTCCCCTAAAGAAAATGAACTTTACTTAGAAAAATTTCCCTGGCGCACGACTTGGCTAGGAGAACATAGTCAGGAATCCGATATGGCTTTTTATGCTACTGATCTCCATGCCAATGTGGTCGGACCTGGCATCTCGCGTTGCCAGTATGGGGGTTTTATGATGTCATATCCTCCCCGTAGAATGTTTGATATATGGTCCGACGCTGATTATCAAAATTGTACTTCTAAAGCTGAAGTGCTTCTTATGGCGGCTATTGACTATGCTGTCCAATCGCTAGTAGTTTATGTTGCCAATCAGCCACCCCGCTCCCTATTAAAAAGCTTTGCACGCCGCTATGGCAAAAAGATAGTTTACATCCCTTCAGGGCAACTATCCCCCCTTACCCTTAATAAGCTACGCATATTTCATGTATTAGATGGGCAAAGCAAGCGAGAAATTGCTGGCGACTATATTTTTTAAAATTTTACCAGCCAACAACTCTTAGAAGCTTAAAGATAAAAAGATTGATTAGCTGAACGAGTATTTCTTTTTAAGGCATCAGCTTATGCTGAGCATAATGAATGATTTCATTAAGAGTTTTAAGGCGCTCAATTAGCTCAGGGGTTAAACGTAGATCTAAATTTAAACGATGGATTTTTTGTTCCCATAATTCAAGTTGAGATTTAAAAGCAGCTTTCTGATTAAAAGTTAGCGTTTCGGCTAGGTTAATTTCATCATACCAAGGAGGAATATGTTTCTCTAAGTAGGCAATCTGGATAAGCACATCTTTCAACTCTTCATTTTCTTCATCACCATGTAAGTCATCAGGTAATGACTGGTTCACAATTTTATCAATTGCATGAAGAGCTGCATCGAAATATTTTTCGCGGCGCTTGTCAACTTGAGCTTTCCATACAGCAATCTCTTTTAAGGGAAGATTTTCTGGTTTTATCTTTAGGGCGTTAAGAGCATGAAGATAAGATTGCAAACGAACATCAAGACGTTGGGCTAAATTTATCTTTTCCTCTTCATCTATCGAAAGAGCCTCTAGCATATGCTCTTGATAATCAGTGATGACTTGTACATCTCTGTCTATCACTTCAAGAAATTCATCGATCGTATAGCGGATAACAGCCTTAAAAAGAGCTTCTTTATCGGTAGTCTTCGAACAAATTTGAATCCATAACTTAGCTTTTTCTACCCATTGGTTATAACGCTGATAAGTTTTTGCTTGATGCAAAACCGAGCGTGGCTGCTCTATAGATTTATGTAGACGAGAAACCTCCTTAATCAGCGGATCTATTACCTCTTCAATGTAAACAAAAGCTTCTGCATCAATTTCTTTATAAAGTTCATTCTTAATAGCTTGTAATTGAATTAGCACCGCGCTAGCTTTAGATTGCAGATCCTGTATTCTCCCCACCAGAGGATGCTCCTGTGGGGGTTTACTTTGAAATCTTTGAAAAGTTGAACGTATTCTATCTACAAAGCGAGCCAAAATGGTCAAACGTTTTTTTGTAGGCTCTTTTATAAAGGAATCTCGAGCAGTCGAAGGATTAGGTTTCTTGGGTGCCATAAAATTATATCAATATCCGGTAAAAACGCACTTTACCGCATAGTTTTATTTTTGTCAGGCGATAATTCTTAAAGAAGTTAATATGATTATTATGATTGACTTATCATTAAAAAACATTTATATTTGCTGTTCAACTGAGATGGTTTTAACATGTCTAAACGGCCTCATTTACTTATAACCAATGATGATGGCATTTATGCCCCTGGTATTCGACATCTTTGGAATGCTTTAAAAGATTTTGCAGATATAACGATCGTGGCGCCTGCAACCGAACAATCAGCAGTCGGTGTTAGCATTACCGTTCGTAACCCTCTTCGTTTGCATCAGGTTGAATGGGAGGGCCAAACCCAAGCCTGGAGTCTTACAGGCACTCCTGCTGATTGCATAAAGATGGGACTTAAAGTAATTCTTGATAAGAAACCAGATTTAATTGTCTCGGGGATTAATCGTGGATCCAACGCTGGCCGCAACTTAATGTATAGTGGCACCGTAGGAGGTACTATTGAAGGTATTATTCAAGGTGTGCCTGGCATTGCCTTTTCTTGCGTAGATTACTTCAATACTGACTATCAAAAGGTAGAACACTATGTACCTCTTTTAGTGGATTATGTGGTAAAGCATCCACTACCCTCGGGTAGCTTGCTAAATGTTAACTTTCCCACTTATCAACAAGAGATTAAAGGCTTCAAGCTGACTCGCCAAGGGAAAGAATTTTGGGCTGAAGATCCGTTAGAGCGTAATCATCCTGCGGAAGGACATTCTTATTATTGGTTAGGTGCTAAACTGCAGCAATTCGAAGAACATGAGGATAGCGATATTTCTTGGCTTGCCCGTGGATATATTGCGGCAGTACCTGTGCATGTAGGAGAATTAACAGATTTAGCTCATCTTAATGATGCAAAAAGCCATTTTGAAAATCATCTAAATTTACAAGCTAGACCTTAAGAAAAACAATAAGAGAAGTTAAAAATAAAGCTTTTTTATTTAATGAATTATATCAACTCTAGTAAAAACTTTCCTACTTGGCTATCAATTCCAGCAGCTCTTGCTTTTACTCTCAATTTTTAAGACTTTATAATGTCCGGTAAAAAATCTTGGGCTCGCATCTTGTCTTCTTTATTTTTAAAGGCTTACTGAATAGGCAGTAATAATAGTGATAATCTTTGAAAAAACTTAGCCTGCATAACCAACCCTCTGAAACATGTCTCTCTACTTAGTTCGAGGGGTTTGTATAAAGCTGCATAAAAAGTATCTCAAAATTGCATTCATAACTTTTTAGAGCTCTCCTTCTCGCCAGCTTGGAAAAGCTTTGAGGAAAATCACTCAATTAATAAAGGGGGATGGTTAGTGATACTAAGATTTAAGGTAAATTAACTTTTTTAAGAAAAATAAGTGAAAGGATTAAAAGAAACGCGGGAGACGGGACTCGAACCCGCAACTTCCGGCGTGACAAGCCGGTGCTCTAACCAATTGAACTACTCCCGCGTATGCATAGTTGGGCGCAACAGGACTCGAACCTATGACCACCTGTGTGTAAGACAGGAGCTCTACCAACTGAGCTATACGCCCTCAAAAGGAAGCATTCAATATACATTTTAGGGTTATTTAATCTCAAGCATTTTCGTAATTTCTTAGGAAAATTAGTGCTCTGCGCTAATAACCAACTCATTATAAAAAATTTATCCTTTTTAATGAGCTAAGCAAAGAGCCTAAAAAAAAATCCTTAAGGGTAGTCAATAATCTTCAAAATAGCCTCATCTTTTTCTTTACATTTAGTTAGATTTTATTTATAATGTTTTCTTTGACAAACCCTTAACTATTTTTAGATTATGCACCATCCTACCTCAGCTAGCGCTAAATCCATCGGTTCAGAGCTTATTATTTATATCTTTTTGATTGCAGGTGCTTTTTTAGCTGCTTTTGCGATTCAAGTTTTTCTGATTCCCAACCGTTTAATCGATGGAGGAATTGTAGGAATAGCCATGGTATGCGCTAATATTTTTGGCACTCAATATTTAGGATATTTTACTTTTGCTTTAAACTTGCCCTTTGTTTTTCTGGCTTACAGATACATAGGCAAAGTTTTTGTCCTTCATATGTTTTTTGCTCTTCTTTTCTTTACCGGCTTTATTTTTTTTATTGAGCATTATATGCCATGGGCAGAATTTAAAGGAGAAACGCTTGAGGTAGTAGTGATTGGGGGGGCGCTTTTGGGAATAGGCATAGGCTTAATCATTCGCTACGGTGGCTGTCTTGATGGTACAGAAATTTTAGGAATTATTAGTAATCGCCTCACTGGCTTTACCGTTGGACAGGTGGTCTTGGTTATTAATATTTTTGTATTTAGTGCTGCTGGAATTGCCTTTAAAGATTGGCATCCTCCTCTTCTCTCTTTAATTACCTACATGGTAGTTAGCAAAATTATGGATACTGTCATTGTAGGTTTAGATGAAACTAAATCGGTCATTATTATTTCTTCCAAATCAGAAATTATTGCCAATGCTATCGTACATGAACTAGGTTTAGGGCTAACCATCATGTATGGACGGGGCGGCTTTTCAGGAGATGAGCGAGAGATTCTTTATGTAATCGCCGAACGCCTTCAGCTTGCTGATCTGAAAGAGCTTATTTATAGAGAGGATCCCGCAGCTTTTATTGCTATTGAAAATCTTCATGAAGTAGCCAATGGCAATCAAACCGGAAAATACAAAAAAACAAGTATGAAAGAGCTATTTTCGCGGATGTTAAGTATAAAAAAATGACTTTATCCTTTGATGAGATCAAAGTAAAAGCATTAGAATTAGGTTGGGATGATGTAGGAATTACGCCTGCAAATATTCGCCAAGAAGATATTCAAGCCTACAAAGAATGGCTAGCCGAAGGAAAGCATGCAGATCTGGCCTACATGGAAAAAGAAATACGCTGTTATCCTCAGCAATATTTCCCCCAAGCAAAGACGGCACTTATTTTTCTTAGCTACTATAAGCAACCTAAAGAAGATCTCCTTACGGGTCAAGGCTTGATAGCTTCCTATGCAAGAGGAAGAGACTATCATCATCTGCATCGTAAACGGTTAAAAAAATTCATTCAATGGCTAGAAGAACGCGCAGGTGCACAAGGAATAGCTAAAGGATTTAGCGATTCTAGCCCCCTTTTAGAAAAAGCTTTGGCCGTACAGGCTGGATTGGGTTGGTTTGGTAAAAACACTTTACTTATCCACCGACGTTTTGGCACTTACACCCTGCTTTCAGGCATATTGACCTCATTAGAGATCCCCGGAGCGGTAATTTCTCTACGACTACCGCGTTGTGGAAGTTGTACACGTTGTATAGATGCTTGTCCTACTCAGGCCTTAACTTCCCCTTATAAGCTAGATGCTGCTAGATGCTTATCTTATCACCTCATCGAATCTAAAAAACCAATTCCTCTAGAAATACAACAAAAAAATCCAGGTTATATTTTTGGCTGTGACATTTGTCAAGAGGCTTGTCCTCATAACCAAAGAACTTTACCCTCTCTCACGGCAGCTTTTTCTCCCGCGAGCGGCAATGGAGTTTATTTAGATTTGAAAAAAATAGAAGAATGTGAGAAAAATCCTGAGAAGTTATTTGGCACACCTTTACAACGCCGAGGGATTACAGGATTAAAATATACCGCCGAAACCTTAAAACTAAAGTAAATAAATAGCCCTTTTGCTTTCATTTTCTCTAATCACTAAGTCATGCCTTCTAAAGTAAACGCGTCTGTATAGTCCAAAGAGGAATCAACCCTTTTTAAGCTAACGCTTTTCCTAAACACGAGCCTTCTATTGAATATATAATTACATCAAGAGCTGCTCCAAGAGCGTATTTTTTTGCTACCCATAAAATTTAATCTTTATTTCTGTGAATAATAATGGCTGCACATTTTTTAAGCGACTTTTTATGAGATAAAGGCCTATTGTAAATTTTTTAGTTGAAAATTATCTCTATATACATACACTCACGAACAGCTAAACTTATGCCTAATTTCATTGAGGAGCTACATGCTATATAATAATGTCGAAGATGAAGCTCATTTGTTTAAAACCGATTCATGGCGCTTATTTAGAATTATTTCCGAATTTGTAGAAGGCTTTGAAAATATGACCACCCTCGGGCCTTCGGTATCTATCTTTGGATCCGCTAGATTACAAGCTAACCATCCTTATTACAAGTTAGGCATTGATGTGGCAGGACATATTGCCAAAAAAGGTTTTGCTATTATTACCGGTGGTGGGCCAGGCCTTATGGAAGCCGCTAATAAGGGAGCTCAAATGACGCAGGGTAAATCTTGTGGATTAGGAGTAGACCTGCCTTTTGAAGCCGAGCTAAATCCTTTTATTGATAGAAAGTATCGCCTAAATTTTCGCTACTTTTTTATACGTAAGGTCATGTTTATTCGTTATGCTCAAGGATTTGTCTTTTTGCCCGGTGGTTACGGCACCTTGGACGAATTATTTGAAGCTCTTACACTTATTCAAACTCATAAGATTCACCCCTTCCCTATCTATCTAATGGGTAAGGATTACTGGAAGGGAATAATAGATTGGATTAAATCTACCATGCTTGCGCAACAATGTATCTCGGAAAATGATTTAAAGTTAATTTCTTTGACAGATGATCCAGAAGAAGTAGCTAATGGTATTGAACGCCATTACCAGCGTAATCATGTTCTAAAAAATTTTTAAAATTTAAGTTAAAATTACTGGCTGCTTTGTTCATTGAATAGACTAAGCAGTTTATCTTAAAGCTGTTCACTCATTTCCATTAATTTCTTCGCTTAATAAAAATGGTTAGCTCTAGAAGCCCAAATAGCGTTTGTAAATCGCCTTTTAAAACGAGCAATTATCAATCTCCTTTTCCCGAATTGACTAAGTTATCCTCTTTCTTCTATCTGTAAACGCATCTTAACTCTCTACTTTTAAATAAGTTGATGTGCTAATAGACTTCTTATCAAGTGCATCGCTAAGAAGGAAGTAGGTAAAAGTAAAGCTAATCCTAGAAGCACTCTTACAAAATGAAAGAAGATCTGAACGAAGGAAGAGTTTTTATCTTTCTTACCCTATCCTCACTAGAGGGTCAACAGCCCAGCTTCTAAATGCCTAAAGAGAGCAGCTAATACGCTTTAAAAAACTTAGTCTGCATACATACCCAACCCTCTAAAAGATGCCTCTCTGCTTAACGAAAGGGATTTTATGAAGTATGGGAGCACATAAGGAGTAGCTCAAAAGCGTATAATTCTTTTCTAAAGGAAGGGAATTTAATTTTAACTAAGCCTTTAATCTTCTGAGCATCCTGGCATGCTCTATTTCGTCTATTTAATTCTTTGCAGAACAAAAATTAAAAAACCTATCTAAAAAGTTATACTGTTTTTTCTTGCCAGGAGAAAGTAAATGCAAGAAATAAGTGAGCTAAAAGAATTTTTAAGTTAAAAGTAAGAGTGAAATCGAGCTTAAAGCTGAAGTAGGACTTTAGACAAAAAACATCTTTAGCAAAGTATAGGCAAGAAAAAGAATCAGGCTAAAGCTCCTTTAGTAGATAGGGCATAAAACTTTATAGCTGCGATGGTTGATCTTAAGGGTTAAGAGCGCTAAAAGGAATCGCTTTTCGTAGCTTTATCCCTACAAGTGAAAATGGGATCTATCTAATGATTAAGCTGATGTGAGGACGAATTGATAAAGCAAAAACGAAGAAGGCTTAAGACATCCTTTAAGCAGGCCCAATGATAGAGCTTTTAAACGAATAGCAAACGTATAAGAATGTGAATGTCTATTCTCTGCCTTATCAATCTAAATTACCTGCACTCGCTGCATTGTTTTTTAAGCAATTTTTACTCTTCTAGGCTAAAAGAGCACCCTTCTGCAATCAAGCCATCAATGTAGCTTAGATGAAAATCGGAATGAAGGAATTTTTTGTCATGAAGCATATAGAGATGGAAAGGAATGGTTGAGTCTACGCCGCCAATATGAAACTCTCGTAAGGCTCGTTTGCCTATAGCTATCGCTTCTAAACGATCTTTGCCATGGACAATTAATTTGGCAATCATGGAGTCGTAATTAGGAGGAATTTGATAGCCTGAATAACAAGCACTATCCACGCGAACATGGGGACCACCAGGAGGTAAATAATATTCAAGCCGTCCAGGGGAAGGCGAAAAATTTGCGGCAGGGTTTTCTGCATTGATGCGAAACTGGATGACATGCCCCTTAAAGTTAACCTCTTCTTGGGCATACCTCAGTTTATTACCCATGGCTACACTTAGTTGCTCTCCAAGAAGATCCACTCCTGTTAGCTCCTCAGTCACTGTATGTTCTACCTGAATCCTTGTATTTACTTCCATAAAATAGAAACGATGATTAGCATCCAATAGAAATTCAACAGTCGCTACCGAATGATAATTAGCCTCTTTAACAACACTAATCGCTGCTTGGCCAATTTTTTGTCTCAGTTTGCTATTTAATAGTGGGCTAGGGGCCTCTTCAATAAGTTTTTGACGACGCCTTTGGATAGAACAATCTCTCTCTCCAAGGTGAATGTAGTTGCCATATTTATCCCCAATAACTTGGACTTCAATATGCCGAGGATCAACGATCATCTTCTCCAGGTAGACATCAGGATTACTAAAGCTTGCATCTGCCTCAGCACGTGCAGCAGGAAAAAGGCGTATGAATTCTTCTTCACTATAAGCAATGCGTATTCCTTTCCCCCCTCCTCCTGATACAGCTTTAATGAAGATCGGGTAGCCAATCTCCTTGGCTACTTCTAGGCCCTCTTTTAGATCGCTTACAACTCCCTCGGAGCCAGGAATAACAGGACAGCCCGCCTTTTTTGCCGTGGCCTTAGCCTTAGCTTTATCTCCTAACAACGTAATCGAAGCAGGAGCAGGCCCGATGAAATTTAAGCCGCAACTTTCGCAAATGGAAGCAAAATTAGCATTTTCGCTTAAAAAACCATAGCCTGGATGTATGGCATCTGCTCCTGTTATTTCACAAGCAGAGAGGATATTGGAGATCTTAAGATAAGATTTAGCAGCAGGAGCTTCGCCGATACAAATGGCTTCATCGGCATGCAACACATGCAGAGCCTCGGCGTCTGCTTGCGAATAAACTGCTACTGTTTGTAAGCCTAAATCGTGACAAGCACGGATAATCCTAACGGCAATTTCGCCTCGGTTAGCAATAAGAACTTTTTGCATATTTCAATACTACGTAATTCGAAAGAGTTTTGTTCCAAATTCTACAGGATGTCCGTTTTCTACTAGCACTTCCGCCACCGTTCCTGTTGCTCCAGCTTTGATTTCATTCATTACTTTCATAGCTTCTATAATGCAGACTACGCTATTTTTATCAATTTTACTACCCACTTTAACAAAAGGAGGTTCTTCAGGAGAAGGTGTATTATAAAATGTTCCTACCATGGGCGAAGTGACAAAAAATGTATTTGCATCTTCCTTATGTTCTACCTCTTGACCCGGAGGCACTGCCAAAGAAGCCACACTAATATTTGCCCGCCGCAAGGCTTCGTCTGTTTTATTAAAAGTTTCTTCTGGCGACTCAAACATTGACTCGGGAACCTTCATTGTTCCCCCATCATATCTTTCAATCTCAATTTCAAAGCCTTCTTTTTTGATAGTTACGCGTTTGGTTCCCGTACGTCCCATCGCCCCCATCAATTCCTTTATCTGCTTTAGCTCCACGCAACAATCCTCCCTATACCCTCTGTATGTATTCGTATGAACGCGTGTCTATTTTTATGATATCACCTGCTTCGATAAATGGTGGAACTTCAATTTTAGCTCCAGTCTCTAATAGAGCAGCCTTAGAAGCATTTGCTAATATAGATTTATTTTCTCCTCCTTCCACTTTTGCAACCATCAATTCTAAAAACTGAGGTAGCTCTACAGCAAAAATAGTTTCACCAAAAAAAGAAGCTTTAACTTCTACGCCTTCTTTCAAGTAGTTGATGCTATTGCCTATAATATGTTGAGGAATTAAAATTTGATTAAGGTTTTCAATATCTAAAAAAAGATAATCTTTTCCTTCTAAATAAAGAAATTCTAGACGTCGTTCTGCAAGATTAACATCTTTAATTGATTGATTTAATTTAAAATTCTTTTCAATAAGCTCATTAGATGATAAATCGCGTATTTTTGTTTTTATAAAAGGTGCACCTTTAGGTACCATCACTTTTACCGTAGTTTCCACGCGATAAAGTTTATTATTGATAGAAATTGTCATTCCAGGAGTTAGCTGGTTACTCATAACCATAGACGTTTCTGTCCTTCAGTAAAAAATTTAAGCTATCCTTGACATATTAAGAAACTAGGGCTCAAATGTCAAAGAGAAAAATAGAGACAAAACTTTAAAAAAAATTTATTTTTCCAAGCCTATAAAGCCTTAAGAGCGCCTTTATAGAAACTTTCAAAGGCAAACTGCTTATTTTTCACAATGCGATAAAAAAGAGGGAGTAAAACTTTTTATATCTACTAAAAACAAACTTGCGAATACCCGAAAATAAAAAAATTTATTAGATCTCTCAAAGGCCGCGTAAGCTATTTACTCCCTCATGCATATTAGGGCTCTTAAATAAAAATGTTCCTGCCACTAAGATGTTAGCTCCTGCTTTTACGCATAACTTAGCAGTTTCTGGAGCAATTCCTCCATCGACTTGAATATCGAAAGGAGGTAGCTTTTCAGGAGAATCTTTCTTAGCAGTCATCCCCCCTTGGCAAATATCAACTTTAGTCAAGCATTCACGCGTAAAGCTTATTTTTTCTAGAACTTCAGGCATAAATTCTTGCCCCCCAAAACCTGGATGAACAGTCATAAGCAAGATAAGGTCACACTTATTCAAATATTTAGGAATCATAGAGGCCGACGTCTCAGGACAAAAAGCTAGGCCTGCTTTAATATTGCACTTACGAATATATTCCAAAGTTTCATCTACATCTTCGGTAGCCTCGAAGTGGATAGTAATGTTGTCTGCACCTGCTTCCACAAAACGTTCGATATAATCAAAGGGATGATAAACCATTAAATGGACATCTAAGAACATATTCGTAGCACGATTAATAGCAGCAACAGCTTGTGGCCCCATCGTTAAATTGGGCACAAAATTTCCATCCATAATATCGATATGCAAAGAGTCTGCCCCCGAGTCCTCAATTTTCTTAGCCGTATCTGCCAAGTAGCCAAAGTCACCTGCTAAAATAGAGGCAGCCACTTTTATTGGGTTTGTTTTTGTCATTGTTAATGCCTGGTCAAAATTATGTGTAGAGAGGTTAGCTTAAGCAACACGAGCTTGTCAAGTAATACAATCCCTAGGTGATCACTGGCTGTTAAAAGTGCGGGTAGCTAAAGAGCTCTACTTAAATCCCTTCTCGCTATCCCTTTAATGCTTAAGTTAAATAATGCTAACAAAGTATATAAATTTTCTTCTTGGTCGCTTGCCTTATTGCCAGTTTCATCTCTTAAGGCCACCCAGAAAACCTCTTAAGCCTTTATACAAACTTTATTCAAAAATTTTAAAGCCAAAACTCACTATGTCCCCGTTTGAAACTCAAAATAAGGGATTAAACTTAAAGCTTAGGAGACTTTATTATCAAACATGTTGACGACTGCCTTTTGAATAATTGAGCCAAATAATTTTTGCCGCTTTCCATCCAAGCAGCGGTAAAGATAACAATTATAATTGATCTCATGCACCTGCATGTAAGCAGTGGCAATTTCTGAGGATTTAGCTTGTAAAACATTTAAAGCTTGAGCTAAATCTTCCCGGTTTAAACGCTCTTCAGATTTCACTATTACATATATATAAGGCGTCTTGGCCAATGTTTTCACATGATAAGAGAGAGGTGGCACTATTTCTTCCTCGATTGTTTCTCTTAGCAAGCTAAAAAACATTTTTAAAGTTTCTGCCTCTAAAACGGTACGCATGACTATAGGAGTAATAGAAAAGAAGAAATTTTCTAATAACAATTCATTCAAATCCGTCTCTTCTTCAAGGAGCGCTTTTAGCTCGGCTAGAAGTTCATTCTGTTTTGAGATCATTCCTCCATTAAAATCTCTAAATTCCCCTAAAATTCTTAGCAATTCAAAAACTACACTTTGGCGGGCTTTATTTAGATCAATAGAATTATCTCGTCTAATGAAATCATCTTTTGAAATCTTTACAGTAAATACTGTGGCTTCTTTACTATGCTTTCCTCGCAAGTATCCTAAAGTTTTACAACGATCATGGGTATAATCTAGAAAAGTTTCACTTTTATCAAAGAGTTCTTTTATGGAAGCGCCACTAGGCTCAACCACTCTGACCACAATGATAGTAAACACCAATTTGGAGTAGGTTTGCTCGTCAAAATTAATGATGACTTGAGGTAAGTCTCGTACAAATTTAACTTGGCTACTTAAGCTAAAGATGTTACGCATAATCTCTTCTTCGTTGCGTGGCATGAAGATAGGATGCACTATATGTTCAATGCTATCTAGCAAATCTATAGGCAGAGTTTTACGTAGTTGAGAGACTTCCTGGTGGGTAAATTTCTCTCCCATACTTTTTTCTATTTCTATGTAGACAGTACAAAAATTTTCTGGAGAGCGCCGATTATCGATAAAAGAATTTTCTACCATAAGGGCGTTGGGAATATGATTTTGGATCGCTCGAATTAAATGCCGTTTATCAAAAATTTCTTTTTCTCTTAAAAAATTAAAGCCAACGATAATCCCTAAAACCTGCTTATTTTGCTCTTGGTCGCGCAAATAGGTTTTAAATATTTTCAAGAAGAAATGCCTTTTATTTTGAATTTGAAGTCGATCGAAAAGATATCTTCTAAAAAGATATTGAATGCAGATAATGCGACTAAGATGGCGGCTACTTCGTTGAGATTTAAAATCATCGTGACATATTACCAACACATGTTGCATCTCTGTCAGCAAATCAAAATCAAAAAACTGAGGTTTACGCTCAATCAAATAGGCAATATTTTCTTGGATAAGAGCTGTTTTAGCATCAATGCTTAAGCCTTTAATTTCTAAAATTCTTTTAGCATAATAAGAAGAATCCATTCCTAAGCGGATTTCTGCTTCGATAATAGGTAAATTAGCTTGGATCTGCTCTACATCGGAAACTAAATCAAGATGGATGACCACTTTGAATAATCGGTAAACTAAGGGGCTTAGAGAAGGAATGCTAAACTCAGAAGAAAATATCATCGATTGATTTAAACGTCGCCCTGGCACTAGCCAATTCGAAAGCATTTCGATAAAGAACTTTAGAGTATGTTCCTGAGATTTGCCAAAATAATAAAAGGTTAGATAGCCAGGGGCCTGATTTGAAACTAAAGTCTTAACAATGGGAAATTCACTTTCATAACTCTTATTTTTGAAAAAATTTAGAGGAATAATTTTCTTCAATATGCTATGAATAGCTTCTTTGAATAGATGTATACCTATGTCATTATCTTGATCCTCAACATGAATCTTTATTTCGGGAAAACACTCATTATCTTGCATGATTTAAGCTACTTATAGGCATGTATTGTTAAGTTTCATCTTCAAACAAATGCTTATCCGGCTGGCAAGAATCTTCAAAAATTATTGTGCACCTTTCATTCTCTTCCAAACCATATGTCTTAAAAGATCTTATCTTTAAGGGCAAATAATTCTTATAGGCTAATTCTATACAACGGGGATGTAATATCTTTCCACCTTTACCAACTACATCTAAAGCTTGCTTATAAGTAAGCTTTGAATGAAAAATTGCGTGAGGGTTTTTTTTAGGATCTTCTGCATAAACTCCTGAGACATCTTTAAAGAACTCTACGATGGAGGCTTTTAAAATCACTCCTAAAGCTACTGCTGTAGTATCTGAGCCACCTCGTCCTAAAGTAGTAATCTCTCCTAATCTACTTACCCCTTGGAATCCTGCTACAATAACGATTTTACCAGAATCTAGCAAGGGCAAAACACGCGTAGGCCGCACATCGATAATTCTTGCTTCCGTATGCCTTGAACAAGTAATAATTCCTGATTGGCTACCTGTGAAGCTTAAAGCCTCGCATCCTTTGGCGGCCAAGGCCATTGCAAGCAAAGAACAGCTTATCCTTTCGCCTACGGTCACTAGCATGTCGTATTCTCGGCGAGGAGGGTCAGGGTTAACTTGCTTAGCTAATGCAATCAAATGATCGGTGGTTTTTCCCATCGCACTTACTACGACTACAAGACGTTGAAAATCTTTTTTTCGCGAAATGATAAGATCGGCTATATAGGAAAAATGCTCAGCAGTAGCTACTGCTGCCCCCCCAAATTTCATTACAAGTGTCTGCATAGGAGTAGTTTTTTACTTTTTTATTATTTTTTTTCTGATAAGCTTGAATTACTTATAAAAAAAAGCCTTCCCATCTGTCAATTTAAATCCTTATATTCCAAAGGCAAATGAAGCAAGATGCATGAATTAGAAAAAATTTTTTATTTTGAAGCGGCTCATTTTTTAAGCCATCATGATGGTAAATGCAAAAGTATGCATGGCCACTCCTATAGTCTCCATGTCATTATTCGAAAGGAGTTTTTACAAAAAGAGGGGCCCAAGAAAAATATGGTAATAGATTTTCAGGATCTTACTGATCTTGTCCAGCCTATGATAAAAAAATATTTAGATCATCAGTGCTTGAATGAGACCCTACAGTCAGATTCTACGACTGTAGAATTTGTGTGCAAATGGATTTATGATTATCTTAAGCCTATACTACCCGAGCTGTATGCTATCACCCTTTATGAAACGGCCTCTTCAAAAGCGACTTACTGGATATAAACGTTTTTTTTCCAAGTGATCTAGATAGCTACGCGTTAATTTCATTCTGAAGCATCTTTAATGAAGAGCATATTTGATGAAAAAAAATTTATTAAATTAAATAAGCATTCTATATATTCTCTCAATTCGGTTTTATCCTTATTTCCTTTCCTGCCCTCTCCTGTTTTCACTTCAGTTTTATATATTGCTATTTTTCTTTCACATCTGATATCTTTACTCCATTAGTATGAAAAATAGGAGTAACCTTTAAATGTCTAAAAACCCCCAACACACCTGGAATGAGAGCAAGATCGTCGATGATGTCTCTTACCAGCAAACAGATGCAGAACTTTTTAAAGCTTTATTGGAGGGTCAGTCATCCAATAATAACGTTGAAGACAGCACTGCATTGATCCCAGGAACTATCCTCAAAGGAAGGATTGTCGAAATTACAAAAGATCATGTTGTCGTAGATGTAGGCTTAAAATCAGAGGGTCTAGTCCCTATTGAGGAATTTTCTGATCCTTCAAATGTGGTATTAGATGGGGAAGTCGAAGTGCTTCTTGACCAAGCTGAAGATGATAATGGGCAGATTGTTCTCTCTCGTGAAAAAGCCGAAAGAATGCGTCAATGGGAATATATTCTGGAACATTGCGAAGAAGGTTCGATTGTCAAGGGCCGCGTCCTCCGTAAAGTTAAAGGTGGCTTAATGGTTGATATTGGGATGGAAGCATTCTTACCTGGCTCTCAGATCGATAACAAGCGCATTAAAAACCTCGATGAATATCTCGGCAAGACATATGAATTTAAGATCCTTAAGATTAATATTGAACGTAAGAACGTAGTCGTCTCCAGACGTGAGCTTTTAGAAGCTGAAAGAATTTCTAAAAAGGCTGAGCTTTTGGAAAATATTAAAGAAGGTGATGTGCGCGATGGGATTGTTAAAAACATTACCGATTTCGGGGTTTTCCTTGACCTCGATGGCATTGATGGACTATTGCATATTACGGATATGACTTGGAAACGTATTAAGCATCCTTCTGAAATGGTCCAACTGGGGCAAAAACTAGAAGTGATGATTTTAAGCGTCGATCGCGAAAAAGGTCGTGTAGCTTTAGGCTTAAAGCAAAAAGAATCTAATCCTTGGGATCAAATCGAGCAAAAATACCCACCTGGAACGCGTGTGAAAGGTAAGATTGTTAACTTGCTCCCTTATGGTGCCTTTATTGAAATTGAGCCAGGTATTGAAGGCCTTATTCATGTGTCAGAAATGTCATGGGTAAAAAACGTCACCGATCCTAGCGAAGTGGTCAAAAAAGGTGATGATGTGGAAGCTGTAGTTCTTTCGGTACAAAAAGAAGAAGGGAAAATTTCTTTAGGAATTAAACAAGCTGAACATAACCCTTGGGACGATGTGGAGAGAAGATATCCAGTGGGTACTAACGTGAAAGCAGAAATCCGCAGCTTAACTAACTATGGCGCTTTTGTCGAATTAGAACCAGGAGTAGAGGGCTTAATACATATTTCAGATCTAAGCTGGATTAAAAAAGTCTCCCACCCTTCCGAGGTTCTCCGTAAAGGCGATGTCGTAGATGCCTGCATCTTATCCGTTGATCGAGATAGCAAGAAAATTACTTTAGGTGTTAAGCAATTAAGTAATAACCCTTGGGAAAGTATTGAGAAAACGATGCCAGTGGGATCTTTAGTTAAAGGAAAAGTAACTAAAATTACTGCCTTTGGAGCTTTTGTAGAACTCGATAGCGGTATAGAAGGACTCATCCATGTCACTGAATTATCTGATCAGGCCTTCGGCAAAGTTGAAGATGTTGTTTCTAAAGGCGATGATGTAACAGCTAAGGTGATTAAATTAGATCCTGAGCATAAAAAGATTGCTCTTTCTATCAAGGAATATTTAATTGATCAAAATCACACCAGTCATGACGACATCATTTTAACTTCCAATAAGCGCAAAAAGAAATCTTCTGAAAAAGATAGAGAAGATAGCGAAGATTAGAATACCTTCTGACTCGCATTCAATCGGTAGAAAAGCTAGCTTTTCTACCGATTAACACACCTTACATAGATAAAATACCCTCTTGTAAGTTGCTTTACAAATCTTCTTTAATATATAATTCCTATCTTAAGAATTTGAGGCAAAAAAAACGATGAATAAAGATCTCATAGCTATTTTTGAGTACCTAGAAAGAGAAAAAGGCATTAAGCGAGAAATCGTAATCAGCGCCATAGAAGAATCTCTTCGTGCCGCCGCCCGTAAAAGTATTAGCGGAGCCTCAAATGTTACTGTGACTATTCATCCCAAAACAGGTAATATTGACGTTTACTGCGAAAAAGAGATTGTAGACGAAGTGGAAGTGCCTGCTCAAGAAATCTCATTAGAAGAAGCTCGCGAAATTGATCCTGAGAGCCAAGTGGGCCAATTTATTGATGTGATAGCCACTCCTAGAGATTTTGGTCGTATTGCAGCCCAAAAAGCACGCCAAATTATTACTCAAAAGTTGCGAGGGGCGGAGCGCGATGTTATTTATGAAGAGTACCGCCATCGGGTAAATGAATTAATTTCTGGTACTGTCAAACGCTTTGTCCGAGGAGCTAATTTAATTATCGATTTAGGTAAAGTAGAAGCTTTAATGCCCATGAAGCACTATCCTAAAACTGAGAAATATAATCTTGGAGATAAAGTTTTGGCCTTACTGCTAGAAGTGAATGATACGGAAAATGGCGGCGCAGAAGTTATTCTCTCACGTAGCCATCCAGAATTCGTTCGTCAATTGCTCATCCAAGAAGTACCTGAGATTAATGATAATATTGTTGTTATCGACAAAATTGCTCGTGATCCCGGCTACCGAACTAAATTAACTGTTCGTTCTACAGATCCTAAAGTTGATCCAGTAGGTGCTTGTGTAGGGATGCGTGGGGTACGTGTTAAAAATGTAGTCAGAGAATTACATAATGAGAAAATCGATATTGTTCCTTTTTCCGCCGACCCTATTGAACTTCTGCAGAATGCTCTATCGCCGATTGAGATTCGTAAAATCAATATTAGCGAAGATGATCACACCATCTCTATCGTCGTGGATGAGGAAGATTTTGCCGCTGTGATTGGTAAAAAAGGAATGAATGCAAGGCTTAACAGCGAATTGATTGGTTATGAGCTAGAAGTGCAGCGGATGACGGATTATAACCGTACCATGGCTTTGCAACGCACAGAGCTAGCCGAGTCCGATGATCCTTCTCTCAACGAACCCTTAGAAGAGATCGATGGTCTTAACAATCTGATTTTCCAGCATCTGATTGCCGAAGGCTACACTACTCTCAAATCTCTTTTGATTGCAACCCCAGAAGAATTGGCAAAAATTCCGGGCATAAGCCTAGATACCGCCGACAAGATTATAGAACAAATTAGAAAACAAAGGATAGAAAGCCTTGGCAAAAAACCTGAAGCTAACCATTAAAAACACTCAAATTGCTGAAGCCATCAATTTAGGTAAAATTAAAAGCAAAATAGCAGCAAATAAGGCTTTAGAAGATAAAGAAGAAAAGCCTGTTAAAAAAAGTACGCTGACTAAAGCACCTAAAGCAGAGCTAAATGAATCTACGAAAAACGCTTCAGTTCATTCTCCAACTAAGGAAGAAACTACACCTCGAATTCGCGCGCGTTCTAAATCTGCTTTTGCTGAAGGTGCTGTCCCTGAAGCTAAGCCTAAGGTAGAATTTGCAGAGACTTCAAGCGCAGGTGCAGCTGAAGAGGTCGAGGAAGAAGGCATTAAGATTAAAAAATCTAGTGAAGAGCTACGTAAAGAAATTTTTGCTGAAGAACTGGTAGAGCTATCTGAGAAAAAAGTTTTTGAAGAAAAGCCAGCGGCGGAAGAAATTTTTGCTGATGCAGTTAAAAATGAAAAAACTCCTGCTCCTGCTGAAGAAACCCCTCTTATAGCAAAAGAATTTATTCCTTCTCGAGGCGAAAAACCTGTAGCAGTAGCCCGTCAAGAAGCCCCTATACCTGCAATTAAGCCTATGCCAGAATATGTCAAGCTGGGGCCTACAGGTCGGCATGTTAAGGATCTTTTACCTCGAAAACCGGCTCCGCGGCCTGCTTATGTTCCTCCTCAGCCACCTCAAAAACATAAAGCAGAGGCAGCTTCCACTCCTGATAAAGAAGCAGCAGCTAAAGCTACGAAAGACAAATTTAAGCCCAAAGAGGGTGAAGAAACCGCTGTTAGTGATGAAAATCTTCCTAAGAAAACCTTTCCAGGTAAAGCTAAAGAATTTCGTGATCTGAAACCTACCCGGCGTCTTGAACCCACGCGAGCATTTGATGCACGCGATAGACAAGGCTTGCGAGCAGAGGATGATACTTCTCAATGGAGGAAAAAGCGCAACAGACAAATCAAGCAGGTTCAGGAAGATACTACTATTCGACCTACTGCGCTCAAAATCAGAACGCCTATTAGCATTAAAGATTTGGCTGCTGAAATGAAATTAAAGTCTTCCCAGCTAATCTCTAAATTGTTCATGCAAGGGCTTGTCGTTACCCTTAATGATTTGTTAGAAGATGAGACGACTATTCAACTGCTAGGACATGAATTTGGATGCGAGATTAGCATTGATACCTCAGAAGAAAAAAGGATCCGCATTACTGATCAAAGTGCTAACGAAGAGATCAAACAAACCTCTCCAGAAAAGCTTCACATTCGGGCACCTGTAGTTGCCTTCATGGGACATGTAGACCATGGTAAGACCAGCTTAATTGATGCTATAAGAAGCAGCAACCGTGCAGCTGGCGAGGCAGGAGCTATTACTCAGCATATTGGAGCGTTTAAATGTAAAACAGCGGTAGGAGAAATTTGCATCCTTGATACTCCAGGACACGAAGCCTTTTCTGCTATGCGTGCCCGTGGTGCGGATGTCACCGATATCGTGGTGTTAGTTGTAGCCGGTGATGAAGGCCTTCGCCAACAAACAGTGGAAGCCATCCAGCATGCTCGTGAAGCAAAAGTTACCATCGTAGTAGCTATTAACAAATGTGATAAGCCTAATTTCAACGTTGAAAATGTTTACCGTCAGCTAGCAGAGCAAGAACTTCTTCCAGAAGCATGGGGTGGGCAAACTATTACTGTTAATTGTTCTGCAGTCACTAAAGAAGGCATTAGCACACTGCTAGAAATGCTAGCTTTGCAAGCAGAAGTGTTGGAATTGCGCGCAGATCCTACTAACCGGGCTCGAGGGCGTGTTTTAGAATCTGAAATGCATAAAGGCATGGGCGCTGTGGCTACTATGCTTATTCAGAATGGAACTTTAAAAATAGGCGACTCTCTTGTATTTGATCAATATTGGGGACGTGTTAAAACTATGCAAGATGAATATGGGCATAATATTCAGCAAGCAGGACCTTCCACACCCGTATCCATTACAGGCCTTTCGGGCCTCCCAGAAGCAGGGCAAGAGTTTATTGTAGTTAAAAATGAAAAAGAGGCTCGTGAGATTGCTGAAGCTCGTATGGTAGGTATGCGCCAAAACAACTTGCTTAAAAAGAAGCTCTCCATGGAAAACTTGATGATGCAAGCTTCGGAGCCTTCTAAGAAAATTCTTAATATTATCTTGCGTGCTGACGTACAAGGCTCTCTTGAAGCCCTTAAAGTAGGGTTACTGAAAATTTATTCGAAAAAAGCCGAAGTTAATATTATTTCTGCAGGAGTAGGAGAAGTTTCGGAATCAGACGTGCAAATGGCTTCGACCTCCAAAGCGGTCATTATAGGCTTCCACACCCAGATTGAAAGCCATGCTGATGCCCTTATTAGACAACATGGAGTACAGGTTAAAATGCATGACATCATTTATCATGCTATTGATGATGTTAAAGCCATGCTCGTAGATCTTTTGGATAAGATTGCTATTGAAACAGAAAAAGGAAAATTCCAAGTGAAAGCGCTCTTTAAGTCCTCCCACTATGGACAAATAGCAGGAGGAATTGTTACTGAAGGCGCGATTAATCGTAATAACCAGATGCGCATTATACGCAATGGCCAGCTGATTGGAAAATCATCGATTTCCTCAATAAAACGCGTAAAAGACGATGTAAGAGAGGTTCAAAAAGGCCTTGAATGTGGTATAGTTCTTTCCAATTTTGATACTGCACAAGAAGGCGATGTATTTGAAGCGTACGAAGTTACTTACATTACCCAAGAATTATAAGATTCTTTATAGAGGCAGATGAATCATGGCAAAACAACGCACGGATAGACTTAATTCCCTCCTTAAAGAAGTTATCTCAGATGTTATTCGTAAAGATGTGCGCAACCCGCACGTCAATGAGCTTATGACGGTCACAAGGGTAGAGATTACTAAAGACTTGCACCATGCCAAAGTATTTATCAGCGTGATTGGCAATCAAGAGCAAAAAGATCAGACTATCCAAGCTCTTGAAACGGCAGCGGGGTTTGTCGCGGTTACAGCCTCAAAAAAAGTGGTCATGCGTTATTTTCCCGAGCTTCACTTTAAGCTTGATGATAGCGTAGATAAGCATATGCGTATCGAGCAGCTCCTCGAAGAAATTAGCAGTGAGCGTGAGTCGCGAGGCAATGATTAATCGTTCAGCAGGCTCCATAGCTCCTAGCCCTCAAGGTATTTTGCTTATAGATAAACCTATAGGCAAAACATCTTTTAGCCTTGTAGCTGCATTAAGGCGTATTTTAGGAGTAGATAAAATCGGTCATGCCGGCACACTCGATCCTTTTGCCACAGGCGTCATGGTTCTACTCATCGGGCGCAACATGACCAAGCTCTCCGATCGATTTCTATGCGAGGATAAGGAATACATTGCTCAAGTGCATTTGGGAGAAGCTACCGACACCTACGATTGTGAAGGAACTATCACTTTCCAATCCCCTCTTATTCCTACTCCCTCTGAAATTAAGGCTATCATCCAAGAATTTCAAGGGGAAGTCCAACAAATTCCCCCTATGCATTCTGCTAAAAAAGTTAATGGAAAAAAACTTTACGAACTGGCTAGAAAAGGAAAAGTGATAGAACGTCAACCTGTCAAGGTCACTCTGCAAATAGAGATATTAGATTATCACTATCCCTATCTAAATCTTCGGGTAAAATGTTCTAAGGGTACTTACATACGTAGCTTAGCTGATGATATAGGTAAAAAGCTAGGATGTGGAGCTCATCTTTCCAATCTTAAAAGGACGCGTAGCGGGCCCTTTAACCTTGAAGATTGTTTAGATGGCAGCCAATTATTTATTGCCTCCCCTGATGTTCAGCAAATCAGCAAAGCTCTTTTTTATCCTGCTCTATAAGTATATTTCCTACTCAATTTTTTGGTGCTAACCTGTTAAAGATGTCCAAAAAAGTTTTTAATGCATAGCTTACGAGTGGTTTATATTAAAAGCCCTCCCATTTTTTATTAGCTTATCATTCTCTTTAATAGCACTACCAAAATTTATATTTATTTGCGTGAAAATGTTTTATATGTATGTTGTAGGCAAAGCTCTCCTAAAGGAAAAAATGGGCTGTTTTTAAACCTAGTTACCAACCTAACGATTAATAAATTTTTTACTATTTTTTGAATCATGAAACTCCTTCGCGAACTTCCAGCTACGCCGCTTTTTTCTACCTCTTCTGTGCTTACCTTAGGCAATTTTGATGGCATGCACATTGGGCACCAAGCGATCATCAAAAAAGTAGTAGAAACCGCCAAAAGCCAACAAAAAGCCAGTGTAGTTTTATCCTTTGAAAATCACCCCTCCGAGGTCCTTTATCCTGATAGGCCGGTAAATAAAATCTGCACGAATGAACATAAAATTCAGCTGATCAAAAATATGGGTGTAGATTTATTAATCTTGCTTAAATTTACTAAAGAATTTTCTGAACAGAGTGCTGAACAGTTTATCCATCATTTGCAGACTCTCCTCCCCTTTTCTCATCTTATCCTTGGATGGGACGCTACGTTAGGTAAAGATAGAAAAGGCAATAAGGAAACCATTAAAGGTATAGCAGAAAGAGAACATTTTGGTGTGGAATACATCGAACAGCAAACAGTCGACGAGGTTGCTGTTTCTAGCTCCCTGATTCGTAAATTCATTCAAGAAGGACAATTAGAGACCGCCCAAAAGCTCCTAGGACGTCCTTATAGTGTCTTATCTGCCGTTGATAGAGGTCTAGGAAAAGGAAAGCAGCTAAGCTGCCCTACAGCTAATTTAGATGTCAAAAATTTGTGTATTCCTCCTTTAGGAGTCTATGCTGTTAACATCTTTGTTGATCAGCAGCTGTTTAAAGGCGTAGCGAATCTAGGGATAGCACCCACCGTCCGTGAAGATAAAGTTCCTCTCTTAGAAGCTCATATTTTTGATTATGAGGCTAATCTGTATGGTAAAACCATCGAAGTTATTCTTACTTCTTATTTAAGGCCTGAAAAAAAGTTTGCTAACCTTGAAGAATTAAAGCTACATATCCAACAAGACATTTTAAAAGCTAGATCTCTTGGTTAAATTTAAATAGAGAGATTACTTTATTTTTTTCCTTTTAACTTACTATAAGCTTAAAGAGAGAGAGAAAAAATATTAAAACTTAGTAAAACATCTTATGCGCTTTAAAAAACTCAGTCTACATATCCAACTTTCTGAAATCTGCTTTTCAACTTAACGAGAGGGACTTTATAAAGTATGGGGCTGCATAAGAAGTAGCTCAAAAGCATATTATATTTTCTCTTCTTAGTCACACACACCCTTCCATGATGCTAACAATAGTGAAAAAATATTTTTTAGATTTAGATTGACAAATTATAACATTTTTTCAAAAAATTGAGGATAAAGCAGATAGAGCTTTGAAGTGCAGGTGAAAATAAAGTTAGATAAAAGGAGGATAAGCTTATGAACCTAGAAAGTTCCTCTATTAACCCTTTTATATTTACTACATTTAAGGAACTAGCAGAAGAAAAGCCTTATCTAGGGCTAGGTCCGTATGCAGAAATTAGCTTAAAGATTTTCAAGGAGCTGAGCCAGCAAGATCTCTCTAACGCACGAGGCGTTTGCAAAGAGTGGAAGCAATTAATTGAACAAATGGATGAATGGAAAAGACTTCATTCAAAGAAAATTAAAATTAATTTACCCACCCATAATCAGCTTGCTGCTAATGAAGCAAATTCCTTGGATCCTTCTCCGCCTCACTGGAGCCCCTTTCAAATAGCTAAGTCTTTATGGTATGATTCTTCAACTTTTATTAGCGACTTGTATGAAGCAAAAGTAAATGCTGTAGCTGCCTATCTACATAAAGAAGGCTTTGAATTAAAAGGGGTTGCAAGCGACGGTGATTGCTTTTTTAATGCTTTTTTAGAAAGCTATGAAGGGCTTCCTAGAAAGATTCCATTGCTTGATATGTCCAGCGATAAAATTTCTTATTTAAGACAAGTGCTTTCAGACATTATTAAGCACACTAACAGTAAAAGAGCAGAAGAAATAATAGGAAAAGGAGCTTGGGTAAGTGGCTTAGGCGAAGGAGATTTATTAGCCCAGGCTTTATCTATTCCTATCAGATTAGTCACAGTGAATGAAGACCCTTCGGGGTGTGGTGTTAATGATAGGCTTATTTTTTCAAAAGTAGGCTTAACATCTAAAAAAGTTAGATCCAGGGAATGGGAAACTATTCCTCCAGAAGAAAGGCCTCAAAAATATATCTTTATTGTAGATTTAGGTGGTCATTTTATTTATGCTCAAAAGCCCTTAAAGCAAGATAAAACTCTTCTTTCAAAGTCGAAAACCTCTTCTGATATTCTTTTTTCTAATTCTCTATCGATGAATGCATCGAAAAACACCTTGCAAACATGGGAAAGCCAGGAGCTTTTATCAGACGAGAAGATAAAAGAATTAGAACAGACCTATACTTTAGCTTTACAAATTGCTGTCCAAGAGAAAGATCCTATTCAAGAAAGCTTTTGCATAGAAGAATTAGGTGACATTTATCTAAGAAAACAAACGTCTGAAACGCTTCTGCAAGCGGCAGGTCTTTATAATTATGCCTTACGCCTAGCTCCTCCACAACGGCAAAAAGTTCTTAAAGATAAGCTCTGCCATGTACAAAATTTACTTGCTAAACAATGCAAAGGCAAACCTTTTGATTCCGCAGTGGTGGAGAAACAATTTGAACGCAATCGCCACAACTTAAAAAAATTTAGAGAAGAGATAGAGAAGAAAATTCAAACTTTGCCAGAAACCCCTTCTTCCCAAGAGGTGAAAGAGCTTTATGGTGAGATAGCTCACCAGATAAAAGTTTTCTTTGGGCAGCTTGTAATGCAGGCCGTGCATCAATTAGACACTGAGCCTTGTGAGTATGCCATGATAGGCTTTGGCTCTCTAGCTAGGGAAGAAATGACCCCTTATTCCGACTTAGAATTTGGTATCCTTGTACAAGATGACAATCCTATAAATAAGAAATATTTTAGAAATCTTACATATTTAATTCACTTGCAGGTTATCAACTTGGGAGAAACTATTCTTCCTGCTTTAAATATTCCTTGCTTAAAAGCAATAAGCTTTTTCGATAGCATGACGCCACGGGGCTTTGCCTTTGATGGAGCAGGAGTAGAAGGAAAAGGCTGCAAAACTCCCTTG
>NZ_JAEMUE010000041.1:0-72868 GCF_018342435.1 Neochlamydia sp. AcF65 | reverse complement strand
GGAAGTATGGAATGTGGACTCCTTTCAAATTATAACTTCCGAGCAAATGCTAGCTGAAGGCTACGAATACGAAGGTGCTTATTCAGGAGATAGAATTCTGCTTTTCCATAAACGAGTAGAAAACCAAGAGGCTTCGGTTGCAGCCATGGGGCTATTGCCATCTCAAGAAAAATCGGATTAGCAAAGAGCTATTAATCGTATATACTCGTTTCTTACTTGCATTTTTATATAAAATGCAGTTGTTTAATTACTAGATGAGAAACGAGCAGAATGATAGTTTGATAATAAACAAGTGTTTTCTATTTTAAATTTAAGGGAAGAAAATTAATATAATTTATTAGCTTTATACTAATTTGTGGGGTTAATAAGAAGTTGCTTTCCTCTTAAAAATCTAGCAGGAACCCAGTATGCCTTATCATTTGACCAATCATCCGAGAAAATATGATTTATCTTATAAAGATATAGGACTATCTTTAATCACAGGCTTATCAGGAGCTCCTTACGCTAGCCGGCATTGGCAGCTCTCTAACTATGCCAAAGCTAAGCATTGCTTAGGCCATCGTTTGATTGCCTGTATAGAAAGTATTCCTTTTGCAGGCGCTTTGGCAGCTATCCTCGAAAGAATTATTGTTTTTATCCAAGAAAAGCTTTTAAAAAATGGCGTGCTAACCAAGCATAAAGCCGGTACTTCACCTTCTTGCCATGCTATAGGTAACACTCTTGCGGTTTCTCACCTAGCTAGCACTAGTTCCCCTCCCCACGACGAGACATCTATATTAGGATTACTCGATAATGGCCAGTACAGCTTGCAAGATAAGCGATCTAGAGAGATGTACGAGCGCAAAGAACCGCAAGAACTACAGGGGTTGCTTAGACAATCTATCGAGAATATCGCAAGCATTTATGAGGTTTCTAAAGAATTAAGCAAGCCTTCTAAAAGCAAGCAATATTCTCTGTTGGTCTCAGAGGTAGAAGAAGAAGTAGCTAAAATAAAAATCCTCGGTAAAGTTTTAACCGATAAAGATCAGGTGGTAGAGAGTAAGCAGATAGAAGACCAAGAGAAGGTTCTTAAGCAGATGTATAAAGATATGCCTTTGGGAGAAAGCGTTCTACTCCGATCGGATATAGAAAGAATGAAAAGTTTGTCACGTCGTCCCGCAGAAAAGACTTACACTACTTCTTGCGGAACATTTGAAAATCCTAATGTTTCTTCTTTGGAATTATCCCGTTGGTTTTCACCCTATATATATGAAGGAAACTACGAATGCTTCAGCTGTATGCATAGAGAGCATGATATAGTAAAGGAAAAAAACTTTAATAGAATGTTTACTTGCATTGGCTTGGATAAAAAGGAAGAACAAAGAAAAATAGAAAGAAAGCTTTATAATGGCACGCCCTCCTTTTGGAAAAATATTCAATCTTCCCTTTTTTCTATCGGTCAAACTCTTTTATCTAATGAAGCTGAAGAAAAAAAAGAGACTCAAGCATTAAGTTTGCCCTCCAAAGATGCACGCGAAGCAGGATTTATAAGCCTCCCTACCAAGCCCATAAGCAATTATCAGATCAAGCAGCAAAAGGTACTAGCAAAGCTTGCACAAGATTTGCCGGCGATGATGGAAGTATGGAATGTGGATTCCTTTCAAATTTTAACTTCAGAGCAAATGCTAGCTGAAGGCTATGAATATGAAGTTGCTTATTCGGGACACAGAATTTTGCTTTTCCATAAACAGGTAGAAAACCAAGGGGCTGGGATGGAAGCCATCAATCCTCTGCCACCTCAAGATTAATCATGAGCGGTCACAGGGGGACCAGATTTACAAGTCATACTTTATAAAACTAACTTATTCGCTTTTGCTTGTCCGTGCGAGCAGACTGAATGCAGGGCTTATTAGGTTAAGCAGTGTCATCTACAATTTCACTACTTTAGCTTCTGACAGACTCTGTTTATTCTTTTAAAACAACATCAAGCGTGAAAAATTGGAGACATAGGATAAAGATTTTCTATCATGAATAATACGCTTTTAATCTACTCCTTATGCAGTCACGTACTTTATAAAATCCCTTTTGCTAAGCAGAGGGATGTCTTTCAGAAGGTTGGGTAGGTAGACTAAGTTTTTTTAAAGCGTATAATTTCTAAGAGGAGGAAAAGTAGGCTACAGTAAAGAAAAGAAGACAGCGCTTTTTTTCGCTGTCTTCTGAAAGGCCGACATCTATTTTTTATTGTCATCAATAATTTCTATGTCTGCTTCCTCTATCGTCTCTTCTCCATTGCCTTGCTTCTGAGATTCTTGCTGCTCAGCACCAAAGCCAGCTCCTGGGCCACCTGCCGTAGACTGCCCATAGGAAGCATCAGGGCCGCCTGCGTGTCCTGCCTTTGCTATGGCTTCCCCAATATGTTGCATTTGGGTTTCCAGTTCTTGTTTAGCTGTTTTTATACGCTCGATATCCACGCCTTCTAAAGCTTTTTTAATAGCCTCGATTTTGCTTTGGATCGTATCGACAAGATCTTTAGGTAGCTTTTCTTTATACTCTTCGAGTGATTTTGCCGCACGGAATGAGAGGGAATCTGCTTCATTGCGAATTTCCACTTCTTCCTTGCGCTTTTTATCTTCTTCGGCATGAAGTTCAGCATCTTTAAGCATACGTTGAATATCGTCTTCACGTAGCCCTGATTGAGCTTCGATACGAATTTTTTGCTCTTTACCACTCGATATGTCTTTTGCAGAAACATGCAAAATACCATCCGCATCGATGTCAAAAGCTACTTCGATCTGTGGAATACCTCGAGGAGCTGGTGGAATATCACTCAAGTCAAACCGTCCTATTTCTCGGTTATCATTGGCCATCTTACGCTCACCTTGCAGAACACGGATTGTTACGGCAGGTTGATTGTCAGCTGCGGTAGAGAAGATCTGTTTCTTTTGAGTGGGAATAGTAGTGTTTCGCTCCACTAGAGGAGTCATTACGCCGCCCATAGTTTCGATACCAAGCGTTAGAGGGGTAACGTCGAGTAAAAGTACATCTTTTACCTCGCCTGTCAAAACTCCACCTTGGATTGCTGCGCCTACAGCGACCACTTCATCGGGGTTAACACCTTTATTTCCTTCTTTGCCAAAAATGTCTTTCACCACCTCTTGCACAGCAGGCATACGAGTCATTCCACCTACGAGAATAATTTCGTTAATGTCCTCTTTTTTTAAGCCAGCATCTTTCAAAGCTTTTAGGCAAGGCTCTTTAGTACGCTCGATTAGGTTATGAGCTAAGCTTTCTAGTTTCGAGCGAGTTAAGGTTAAAGACAAGTGTTTAGGCCCAGTAGCATCCATGGTGATGAAGGGCTGATTAATCTCTGTCGATTGGGTGCCAGAGAGTTCAATTTTCGCCTT
Organism: Neochlamydia sp. AcF65; assembly: GCF_018342435.1. NCBI lineage: Bacteria > Pseudomonadati > Chlamydiota > Chlamydiia > Parachlamydiales > Parachlamydiaceae > Neochlamydia > Neochlamydia sp. AcF65. The sequence continues at coordinate 69,485 of NZ_JAEMUE010000041.1, read as the reverse complement.
CTCGGCTGCATCACGTAAGCGCTGCAAAGCCATCTTATCATTATGCAGATCGATGCCATTTTCTTGTTTAAAGGTATCAAGAATCCATTTAAGAATTTCGTTATCAAAGTCATCACCACCCAAGTGAGTGTCACCATTGGTGGCTAGCACTTCGAAAACACCATCTCCTATTTCTAAGATCGAGATATCAAAAGTGCCTCCTCCTAAGTCAAATACCGCGATTTTTTTATCACTCTTTTCTTTATCTAAACCATAAGCTAAGGCAGCGGCGGTAGGTTCAGGGATGATACGTTTAACATCTAAGCCAGCAATACGACCGGCATCTTTCGTGGATTGGCGTTGAGAATCGTTAAAGTAGGCAGGAACTGTAATCACAGCTTCCGTTACTTTTTCTCCCAAATATGCTTCTGCGGTCTCTTTCATCTTAATTAAGATTTGTGCACCCACTTCTTCGGGGCTAACAATCTTATTACCTAATACTTCAAAGACTGCATCTCCATTAGCATTTTTGGTAACTTTATAGGGCACTGTCTTAATCTCAGACACTACTTCATCATATTTACGGCCAATGAAGCGTTTTGAAGATGAAATAGTGTTTTCTGGATTAGTAATAGCTTGGCGTTTTGCAGGAATACCTACAAGGCGCTCATTACCTTTATAAGCTACGATAGAGGGAGTGGTTCTTGTACCTTCAGCATTAGCAATGACTTTAGGAGCTCCACCTTCCATCACTGCTACGCAGGAATTTGTAGTCCCTAAGTCAATGCCTATAATTTTTGATTTTTTTTGAGTCATCTTTAAAACTCCTTATTTGTAATTTGCTATGTGATGGTTTATTTGGCTTAAGGCCTTATGTGAGTGTTATAGCTTTGCTTTCAGAAAAGGCAACACTCACTCAAGCGTTTTCTGTAATCAATTCAACGTTTACTTTCACTTATTCAGTGGTAGAGGAGGATAAATTTTCCTCTATATGCGTCTCAGGACTTGATTTTTTGGCTACTTTTACTCGAGCAGGCCGAATAATCTTGCTACCCATTTTATAACCTTTAGTATTCTCCTCGACGACAGTTCCTTCAGGAAATTCTGTAGTTTCTATCATTTCTACTGCTTCATGATGATGAGGGTCAAAGGGCATTCCTATCGATTTAAAAGCATGCACATCATTATTAGTGAGGGCTTCTTTAAATTGATTAAGTATCATTTTAAATCCTGTGGCCCAGTTATTTACCTCTTCAGACATTTGATCTGTAAAAGACAAAGCCTTCTCCATATGATCCAGGGGAGTAAGAAAATCTACTATCACGCTTTGAATAGCCATCTGCATCATTTCTTGTCGTTCTTTATTTAAACGTTTTCTTAAATTTTCTGCTTCAGCAATCGAGCGCAAATATTTGTCTTTATAATCGTGTATCTCTCTTTTGAGATGCTCGAGTTCAAGATCGCTAATATGTACTGTTTTTGGCTCTTTTTTAGGCTTTGTTTCCTTTTCTAAAGATGGGGTAGATTCATCTTCATCAGGTATATCTTCAATAGTCATTTTTTGCTCCTCTTTTACGTACCATTGTGTTCAATCAACATGAGGGAAGATTCACCCAAAAAGCATGGCTTATCCGGTTGGGTACTAATTGTCCCTCTTTGTGGCTGACGAAATGTGATTTTAAATTTATAAATACTTCGGGTAATAGCCTCGCTAATGTTTTCTGAAAAGTTATGCAATAAGCCAAATAGATGTCGATAGGGCAAGCGTATAGGGCCTAGCAGTCCTATAGCTCCCACACATTGTTTATTAGCATAATAAGGAACGGTAACTACTGAACATTCTTGCGGGCCTGCAGAAAGAAAATCAAGATCCTCGCCTATCCAAAACTTTAAGGTCTCTTTTTTGCTGCATTCTTTTAGCAATAAACGCATGGAAGGAACGTTTTCAAACAAAGAGAGACAGTGGGTAAGCTTTGAGACATCTTGCATTTCGGGATAAGCTAGCAATTTTGAGAAACCGGTGCGATAGATATCTTCATCGGTAAAATTGGAATAGCTAACGACATAGCGTACCATAATTTCATTATAGAATAATTGAGCTAAGTTTTTTTCTTCTTCAGTAAGATTATCGGGTGTGTTGATATCTATCGAGCTAGAGGATTGATGAATACGGTTGAGTCGCCATTGAAAGTATCTTTCCATTCGCTTTAAGGAGAAGGTGCTCATTCGCTTATCAAGAGGCATGATTTCCGTCTGTATCAAGCCAATGCTAGTAAGAATGATACATAAGCAGCGCGTATGATCAATCTCCACAATTTTTATTTGATTGATATAATCTTGATCAAAACGAGGTGCCGATAAAAAGACGGCGCATTTTGCTAGGTGACTTAATGTTTCAGCAGCTTCTTGTAGATAAGAAGCTAGTTCGTGAGTTTCTTTATCTCGAAGTTTTTGAAGTTCATGTTGGTAGGTTTCTGAAGTCTGCTTTGTGGTAGAATGTTCCTGAGCATATAGTCGGAATGCTTGAGTTGTAGGAATACGTCCACCGGAAGAATGCTGTTGAGAAAGATAACCTTCTTTTTCTAAATTCGAGAAATAATTACGAATGGTAGCTGAGCTTAACTCTTCAAAACGAAATTCTTTAAGAGTATGAGAGCCGATAGGTTTACCAGTTTTAAGGTATAATTCAATCAGCCCCATTAAAACTTGCCGCTCACGGTTATGTTTAGCCGATTTTTTTACGGTAATAAGCTTTAACGCTTTCAAGATGTGCTCCTTCCTTTGTGAACTTATGATAATTTATCAGGTATTTGCGATCAAGCAATTTTTAGCAGTTAATGTTTTTAATTGCTAAATTTTAGAAAGTCTTCTTTTCAAGAGAGGAAAAGTATCAATCCCCCCCTTGGTAAGATACACAAAAGGGGGAGTAACAACTTAAGAGAAGAAGTTTATCTAGAAAGGTTTAAAAAAATTTGCTTTAGCTTCTAAAAATTAGGCTCTTCGCTAAATATTTTTCTTAGATGCCGCGCAGCATCTTTGGAAGGAGTAGGGGGCGTGGAGTGAGGAGAAGAAAAAGGAGTTGATGAAATTTCATCTTCTATTTCCCCCTGTAAAATTTGCTCGCTATTCTCCATATTAAGCTCATCATTATATAATACTCTTAGAATTCGAGCGGCATGGGTGGCAGGGGTAGGAGGAACAAGTGGAGGTTTTCTTGGAGGAGTAGCCAGCACTTCATAACTAGTATCCATTCTTATCCGCGGCGTGCTCTCTATAAAGGGAGGAGGAGTAAGTGTAGGCTCACCTTCGCTGCTTATAGAAGGAATGGCTAGAGATTGATTTAATTGCTGAATCTCAATTGCCTTTTCTTGCAACGTAGTTGTTAAGATGTTAACTTCATTTTGCAATTCTAGGTTCCTAGCAGCTAACCGTTCGACCGTCTTGTTTTTTTTATAGACTTCTACTGCCAATAAAGCACACACTCCTGCTGCAGTTGCTATAATTTTTTCAGAAGAAAATGCTATAAATTTTGCTTCAAAGTTATTTAAAATCCTAGGGTCATTCAGGGTGATCTGCTCCTGCTTAATACATTTAATGGCTAGTAGAACAGTAGCTGCGGTCGCCCCAAATATTATCGTTTTTACTGTAAAGGAATAAAAATTTTTCTTAGGATTTGAAGGCGGTTGAGGCGAAGCGGCTAATGGAATAGCCGCAGAATCATTCTGCGAAACCTGGCTATTAGGTATAAGGCTTGACATTTTTGCTTTTCCTTTATTTAAAAATGCTTTTTAAGGATATAAGAAACTGTTAAAGAATAAAAATCTATTGCAGGAATAAAACATTAAAATTTTTTTGTTTTTTGCCTAAGACAGAGCTCTAAATGCTTAAAAAAGATTGGCTCTATTTTCGTTCGGATTATTTTATTGCATTTACCATCTTATCGATTGCTACTAAAACTTCTTCTTTGCTGGAATTTCTTTCCATCAGGTGATAGATTTTATTTCGCAGTTTATCAATGAAATCTTTTGTACCTTCTTTAACTTCATGAACATAGGCTTTAGCTTTGCTCCTGACCTCTTCAACCTCATGCTCTTTATCTTGAATAGCAGTTTTTAATGCCTGAAGCTCTTCAGTTAGCTTTTCAATCTTGGCAACATACATTGGATTCTCAACGGATGTATTAGCACTTAGATGCTCTGCCACAGTAGCGGAAGAAGTAAGAGTAGGGGTAACATTTTCATCGCTTGAGGGGTTTTCACTTAATCTTTTTTCTAACTCTTCTTGCCTAGCTTTTAAGCTTTGTATTTCTTCCACTTGATGTTTTGACAATTTCATCGTGTTATCTAAATTTTTTCTTAAAAGCCCAATTTCTTGTTCTTTTTTGGCTAAGCTGTCTTGTGCAATATCAAGTTTTGATTTTGTCTCTTTTAACCTAACTTCAACTGCCCTCTTCTCATAATCGGCTTTAGTGAGCTTCTTCTTCATTTTTTCTATCTCTTTCTGCGTTTCCGAAAGCTTTTTTTCTATCTCTGTTTTCGCTTTCTGAGTGGCATGAAGTTCATTCAGTGCCGTTTGCGCGACCTTGAGATTAGACTCAGAATTTGAAGAATTTTTTACTTCTTCTATTTCCTTTTCTTTGTCAGCAACTATTTTCTTTGTTTCTTCAAGTTGTTGTTGGAGGGCTTGAGTCTCTTCCATTTTAATGCCCATTTTAGCCTTTATTTCATCAATCTGTTGATTAAGCTCACCTATTTGCTCTTCAGCTTTGGCTATAGCCTCTTGTGCATATTGAAGTCTTTCTCTCGATTGGTGAGTTTCTTCGTTGCTAGTTCGAATTTCTACTTTTAGTGCATCTATTTGTTGATTAAGTTGAGCTATTTTTTGTTTAGCAACTTCATCTTCATGATTAATAGGCTGATTTCTTAATTCTTCTATTTGTTGATTTAAAGCATTATTAGCTTGAAACAAAGTTTTAACTTTTTCTGTAAGCCTCTTAACCAGGTTAATTAATGAAAAAGGAACTTTAAGGCTGCTGGCTAGAATGGTAGAGATAAGTGTTCCTGTTAGCGCGGTAGTAGCGCAGGCCCCTGCAATCACAGGAGAAGCAAAAATGAAGGCCGCTACGGCTGCTGCGGTAGAAGCTATGATTGCCAGGCTGCCAAAGCAGATAGTAGCTACTCGGCGACCCTGCATATTTCCTGGAGATTCCTTTCTTTGGGTGGAGGGCTCTCCATCTCCTAGGTATAAAGCTTGTAAAGCGTTATTTATTACTTCTTGTGTCATTTTGTTTCTCCTTAGAAAATTCAGCGTAAAATGACCTTAAGTTTATAAGTGTACTTAGGTTTTTTTACAAGAGGAATATGATTTAGTTAGGGAAGATAACTTTTTAAAAGGGAGCCTATCTATTATTGTTTAAATTTTCTGCTTGCTTTTTATTCTCTAAAAGAACAAAGTATTTGGCTTTATTTTTTTATTTGTCGAAGAATATAATAAGAAAAGCAGCTTGAAGGCAGGTCTTGCTGGATAAAGCAAGACCTTAAAAGAAAGATAAAATGATTAGCCTTTATTGCTTATTTTTTCATATTAAGAGAGGCAAGACATTGCTCGACAAGAGGGATAATCTTTTTGTTAGCTTTTTTATTTTCTTCTAATTTAGCCTTAAATTTTTCTAAAAGTTCTGCTTGATCTTTAAAGTAAAGCAGCCGTTCATTTTTAAGTTTTTGCGTTTCTTGCTTAAGCTCCTCTAGCTCATTTTCATTGGTAACCAAGGCGTTATTCTGTTTTAATTTCTGCCTCAAATTTTCAATTTCTGATTTAAAAGCTTCATATTTTTTAAATATTAGGTTATTAAAATTGATATCGATCCATTCAATAGCAGAGTCTCTTGCTTCACTGCTAACTTTACTGCCTAATGCTAGGATATTCTTTTTTAATACACCTAATATATGGAGCTGCTGATCGATAGAAAAGGTTAAGGCCATATCTTTGGCTTTGAAATACTGTTTCAAATCTTCTTCCATTTCAGGAGTAAAGTGTAAAGGAGAAGCTTGGGTAGCAGGTTGAGAAGATCTCTCTTGAGCAAATCTTACTTGCTTCTCGCTGGAGGACTTATCTTCCGGATGTTTAAGTTTTTCATCTTTAATTTTTTCTACTAAGGTAGCATTCAGTTCTTTCAAGTTGATAAATTCATGACTTAATTTTTCATTCTCTTGGCGAAAGCTCTGGATATTCTTTTGGAGCTCTACTATCTGCTTTTCTTTGGTCTCTACGTTGGAGACTTGATTCTGAATTTGTTTTCTCAGCGCTTCTAATTGCGCTTTCAATGCCGCATTTTTCTGAGCTATTTCTTCAGAGTGCTGTTGAGACTCTAACATTTTTTTAACCGCTTTTAATTTCTCTTGCAGGTCAAAAACCTCATTTTCTTTTTGTTCTAACAATTTCTGATGGGCGTTTTTAAGTTGTTCAAAGTCAGCATTTTTTGCTTTCAAGCTATCTTCTAGCTGTTTTTTTTCTTGAATAAGTTGCTCCAAGGCGGCCTGCAGCTTTACCTTTTCCTTCTCCTGTACCTCTACTTTAATTTTTTCTTTGCTATTTACTGGCCCCTGGGTAGGAACTGTTGGTTGAGGGATGTTTTTTTGTAGTTCTTCTAACTGTTTTTGGACCTTGTCTAATTGTTTGCTTAGCTCTAGGATTTTAGCTTCTTTTGCTTTTATCTGAGTCTCATAATCATCTTTCATTCGTTGCTTCGTGCTTTCTGCCTCTAACAAACTTTTGTTTAGATGCACCAACTTTTCCTTTATATCTTTTACTTCGCTTGTATGCTTGTCTAGAATTTTTGCTGGATCCTCTAATTTCTCTTGGGTCAATAGCGAGGGTGTTTTACCTTCGCCTGCATGAAGCTCTGCATCGAATTTTTTAATGTTTTGATTTTCCTCTGCCTCTGCATTGGCCTTTAGCCGATTGAGTTCTTGAAGTTGGTTTTCAAGGCGAGCAACTTGGGTTTTAAGTTCAGTATGCTTTTTTAAATCTTCACCCGAAAGATTTATACGAGTGGCGGAAATAGTAGCTAAGATTGTTGTCACTAATGTTGTGGCCGCTATAGCAGCTACCAAGTAAGAAGAAAAAACTGCAGCTGCAACAGCTGTGACTGCTGCCACGCTTGCTGTAATTCCTAAAGTGGCGAGTGTAAAAGTCTTGCCTCTGTTCATTGAACCAAACTGAACTGGCATATTTTTTTTATTTGCTAAAGGTTGTCTTTCCATAGCTGACTCTACAACTCTAGCTTTTGTAACGGTAGGCGCTGACATTTCTTTTCTCCTGGGTAAACGTAAGTTTATTTATAACAACAATTTATAAAATGAGAATGTTTTTTTTACAACATATTTTATTAACATTAAATTAAAAGAATATATGCCGAGATACGATGCTAAATAGAGGGAAGTAGAAAAATTAGTGAGAGAGGATAAGAAAGAAGGTTAAGAGCTCTTTTCTTTACTTGTAAGCTTTTAATACAATAATTTTAAGTAAATGAATTAGCTTAAGAAGACATTAACCCCCCCTTTTTTAAGTTATCAAAATTTTTTAGCTTATGCTTGCTTTTAAAAGAGGAGTTAAATGAATAAGCCTACGTGCTAATATCAGGCCGGCTTAGATAGAAGACAAGGTTTAACTTTTCAGAAGACGTAACCCATTTAGTCCTACTATTACAGTGCCTCCTTCATGCATCAATACTGCTAGCCATAAAGGAATGAATCCAGCAATAGAAGGAATAGTAGCAATAAAAATAGCTGCAATAGCTATAAAAAGGTTTTGCTTGACAACTCGCTGAGTTCTTTTCGCCTTAAGAAAAAGCCAATCGAGTCGTTCAATATTATCTTGCAACAACACAATATCAGCGGCTTCAACAGCTGTAGTCGTTCCTACTTTTCCCATGCAAATGCCTACAGTTGCGCGTGCAAGAGCAGGGGCATCGTTAATGCCATCGCCCACCATTGCCAAACCTTCTTTTTCCGCCAGCTGCGCTACATGCTTAAGTTTATCTTCCGGTTTCAAATTAGCATAAAAAGAGGAGATGCCAAGCTCTTTAGCAATGCGCTCAGCACTATAGGGATGATCACCGGTCAACATAACTAGTTTTAAGCCCATCTTTTGGCTAAGATTCTTTAAAGTGCTTTGAATGCTAGGTCGTATTGTATCGAGAAAGCGGAATAATACTAAGTGCCTACCAGCTAGAAGAGGGGAGACAAGTTCACCCTGATTTTGCAATTCCTCACATTTATCTAATAAAGTTTTAGCCTGAATAGGGTTTAATTTTCCTGCAATAAATTCAGGGTGCCCAATGAGGACAGAAACCTCTCCCTCAGGTAGAATAACGGTTCCTTCAAGACCACTGCCGGGGATAGCTTTAAAATTTTTAAGCTCGAGAGGTAAAGTTTTAGTGTGATGAGAGTAATCCAAGATAGCTTTGGCTATAGGATGTACGGCATTTTTTTCCAGAGCAAAAGCGATGCTAAGGGCTGTAGCTTTATCAATTCCTTGATCCAAGCTTTCTATAGCTGCACAGGTAAGCTCTCCTGTGGTTAAAGTACCTGTTTTATCGAAGGCTATCTTATTACAAGAAGCTAAGGCATCTAAAATGACTCCTCCTTTTAGCAAAATGCCGCGCTTCGCACAAGCTCCTACGGCACTTAGATAAGCAATAGGCATAGCTATAATTAAAGCGCAGGGCGAAGCGGCTATCAAAAAAGCTAGGGCTCTATAGACAGATCCTTCCATTCCTAAAAAAGGGATAGAAAGTAGGTATGGCAAAATGAGTACGAAAAAGGCGGATAAACAAATGATAGAAATAGCATAGCGGCGGCTAAACTTATCAAACCAGCGTTGAAGTTTGGGTTTAGTATCCTGCGCTTGAGTGACCAATTGAATGATTTTGGCTAAGGTCGAGTCTGAGCTAGTTCTTAGCACTTGCAAAACAAGAGCTCCATCTAAGTTAGTGGCCCCAGCCGGTACTTCATTTCCAACCTTTTTCGTCACAGGAAAATTTTCGCCTGTCAGATGGACAAGGTTTACGCTTGAAATGCCCTCAATCACTAAGCCGTCTAAAGGTACCACTTGACCCGATTTAACTAGAATAGTTTCGCCTACCTGGATTTCATTGATAGCTCTCTCTAGGAGAGTCCCATCTGCCTGAACTATACTAGCTTTGGTAGGAGAGAGTTTATGCAAAGCGCTGATAGCGCTTTTAGCTTTTTCTGTGACCGCTTGCTCCATAGCACCTGATAGAGCAAAAAGAACAAGCAGTAGCCCTCCTTCCATTTCGCTTCCAATTAAAACGGAAGAAAAAGCCGCTAACGTCATCAAAATATCAATATTTATATCTAAATTAGCTAGATCCTCAAAAGATTCGATTAAAGCAGGAATGCCTGCTAGAAAATAAACTATAACTAGTAATAATGTAGATAGGGAATGAGTAACCTTAAACCAGGAAAATGCAAAAGAAATAGCGAGTAAAATAGTAGCTGCTATTGAAGCCTTTAAAGTAAGATTGACTCCCCACTGACGACTTGTGGGCTTAATGAAAGGGCTTGAAGTTTCAGGAGAATCCAATTCAAAAAATTCTCCAAAAGAAGGTGTATGGGTTTTGCTAGCATGCATAATAATTAGCCTTGTCTAAAAAAAAATTCATGGAGGAAATAGACCCAGGCGTAAGCTAAAATGGCGAGCCCTCCATTCCAGATAACAGCAGGAATCATACGATTCTGCTCATAATAAGCTGAGAGCACTGAAGCCCCAGCTATCGTTCCTAAAGAACCTATGACTAAACCTTGAAATCCTGGTGCTACTAACTGGCAGGTGAGAACCATAGCAGCGGCAGCCATTGCTCCTAAGCCAGCACCGCAAGCTTGTTTTAAAGGGTGCTCATGAGATTCAAGTTTAAGGCCTAGCTCCTCTTCTACCATTACCTTAAGAAGGCGGTCGCCATCAGCCATTAAAACCTCCACTATATGATCTAACATTTTGCCTTCAAAGCCTTTGTTGGCATATAGATCTTTAAGTTCCATTTTTTCTTGCTCACGATTATGATCAATTTCCCATTTCTCTTGTTTAACAAGACGATGCAATCTTTCTAAACGTGACCAGCCAAGCCAGGCACTGCGTCCAAACTTCCATAGTGTCCATCCCGTAGAAAAGATAATCAGGGCCAAAGTGAGAGAGAGGAGAGGCAATTTAAATGAAAGGATAAGGCAACTCATGAGAAGCAAGACTACTGCTGTTTCACGGGCGGCATCGGCAGCAGCAGAAAAATGGCCAGGGATTTCAGTTCCATGCACTTCCACCGTAGAGAATTTTCCTTCGGCTAGTTTTTCGGCTACATGCTCAATAGGAGCTTTATGGGTAAAATGGGTGTTTTCTGTCATTAATTTTTCTTTCCGTTATCTTTGTTAATCTTTCGCATTCTAACATGAATTTTTGCAATAAGGAAAGAAAAAGGCATTCAATAGCCGCTGCAGCTAAAAAATAATAAAGGAATCGCTAATATAAGCTTTTTGGTTTATCAATAAATTATTTTACAAAATAGTTGAATGTGTTACACTAAGAAGAGAAAGATGTATAGCAGAGGATGTCCTTATGAGCCAAGATTTTACTAACCTGAATACAGGAATGGGTAATCAATCAGGTTTGCCTAATGCTGAGGCACTTTATCCATCCAAGCAAACTTCAGTAGTGGACTCCAAAGTCCAAGAGACCTCTCTGCATTCTAAAGATTCTATCGAAAAAGCGAGTGCAGTAGTGGCTTCGCTTTATTTGCCTCCTCTTTCCAATCCCTTATTGATTCCTCCTGATGCTAATAACATAATAGCTATTAGCCAATTAGCGATGGATAAAATTTGCCTAAACATTTTAGATAGCTGGTCGCAAAGTCTAAAAAAAATAGCAGAGGAAAAAAGAGAGGCTGATCGGCGGAAGGAATTAAATCCCCTATTGCAAGATCTAAATATGGCAGGGGGATTAGTTTTGGCAGTGGCTACTATTTTTATTCGAGCTATTTTTGGGACACAAATTGCCCAAGCCTTACAAAAAAATCCTGGATTGACAGATGAAAAAGTCATCGCCCATAAATTTGCTACTCAAATAGCTCAATGGTCCCTTGATGGAGTCTTAGGCGGTTATCTCATGACTATCGTCGACAAATTGCCTTCAGCAGCCAATATGAATGAAGGAGAGAAAAAAGTTTTAGGCCAGCAAATGCAGGTGATGTTACTTGCCGCTGCTTTAGGGGGGATATATAAAGCCAAATATGAATGGATAACTTCTAAAGAATTCATGGATGTGTTATCAGATCCTTTTTCTCTAAAAGACTCCAATATGGCCATGCTTTCCATGCTTCTTGTGAACACCTTAAATGAGCTTCCTGAAGAGGCAAAGTTAAGGATGATGAAGACCTTGAATATTTATATGGACAGCAATCCTGATCTACCTTCTTTGTTCGATTTAGGTCAAACGGCCGGCGTCCAACTTTCTATTCTTAAGGCGACTCGTCTTTGAGTAAATAGAGGAATAGATTTATGAAAAGTACTATGGCTTGATATTTCTATTATACTCCCTAGTCCATTGAATAGTGTTTATCCATATTCTCTGAATCTCTTTGCCCTACGTCCCCCTACCCATTTTATGGGCTTTATATTGCTTTTTTTGAAGCCTGTTGGTGGGTTAGAAATGCGGTTACTATTAAAAATGCGGCTACTATAGGATGGTTGTTACCATAGATGTTGATAGCAATTCTAAGAGCCTGATTGGCACATTCAGATGCCTTTCCCATATTTCCTTTTAGTTGGTAAATCCATCCTAGATTGTTATAATTTGTTGCTACCTCGGCATGATTTTCACCGAAAAGATTAAGGTTAATAGCAAGTGCTTTCTCAACATACTCAGCCGCTTTGTCTAAGTTGCCTTCATCTTTGTAGATTGCTCCTAGGTTGTTATAATCTGTTGCTACCACGGAATGGTTTTCCCCAAAAAGCTTAAGGTCCATAGCAAGAGCTTTTTTGCTATATTTTACTGCTTTGTCTAAGTTGCCTTGCTTTTTGTAGATTTGTCCTAGGTTGTTATAATCTGTTGCTACCACGGAATGGTTTTCACCAAAAAGCTTAAGATCAATCGCAAGTGCTTTGTGGCTATATTTTAGCGCTTTACCTAACTTACCTTCATCTTTGTAGATTGCTCCTAGGTTATTATAATCTGTTGCTACCTCGGAATGGCTTTCACCAAAAAACTTAAGGTCAATACCAAGGGCTTTCTCAGTATACTCAATTGCTTTGCTTAAATTGCCTTGCTTTTTGTAGATTATTCCTAGATTGCCGTAACAAGCTGCCACGGTGGGATGGTTTTCACCAAAAAGCTTATGATTAATGGCGAGCGCTTTGCTACTATGCTCTTCCGCTTGCCCTAAATTGCCTTGTTCTTGATAGATTTGTCCTAAATTGTTGTAATCTGTTGCCACGGTGGGATGATTATCATCAAATAGCTTAAAGTCAATAGTAAGTGCCTTTTGGCTATATTCTAACGCTTTGTCTAAATTGCCTTGTTCTTTGTAGATTAGTCCTAGATTGCTGTAATTTGCTGCCACGGTGGAATGGTTTTCACCGAAAAGATTAAGGTTAATAGCAAGGGCTTTGCGACTATATTCTATCGCTTTGTCTAAGTTGCCTTGTTTTTTGTAGATCATTCCTAAATTGTTGTAACAAGTTGCCACGGCGGGATGATTTTCCTCAAAAAGCTTAAGGTTAATAGCAAGAGCTTTTTGACTGTATTCTGCTGCTTTGCCTAAGTGGCCTTGCTCTTGGTAGATTGCTCCTAGATTGCTGTAATTTGCTGCCACGGTGGAATGGTTTTCACCGAAAAGATTAAGGTTAATAGCAAGTGCTTTGTGACTATATTCTATCGCTTTGTCTAAGTTGCCTTGTTTTTGGTAGATTTGTCCTAGATTGTTGTAACGAATTGCCACGGAGAGATGATTTTCCCCGAAAAGCTTAAGGTTAATAGCAAGGGCTTTTTGACTGTATTCTGCTGCTTTGCCTAAGTGGCCTTGCTCTTGGTAGATTGCTCCTAGATTGCTGTAATTTGCTGCCACGGTGGAATGGTTTTCCCCAAAAAGCTTAAAGTCCATAGCAAGAGCTTTTTTGCTATATTTTACTGCTTTGTCTAAGTTGCCTTGCTTTTGGTAGATTTGTCCTAGATTGTTATAATCGATTGCCACGGTGGGATGGTTTTCACCACAAGCCCTAATATCGATAAGTAGGGCTTTTTTGCTATATTCTAGCGCTTTGGCTAAATTACCCTGATCTTGGTAGATTGCTCCTAGATTGCTGTAAATTCTTGCCACGGTGGGATGATTTTCACCAAAAAGCTTAAGGTCAATAGCAAGGGCTTTTTGACTGTATTCTGCTGCTTTGTCTAATTTGCCTTGGCCTTGGTAAATTTGTCCTAGGTTGTTGTAATTTCTTGCCACGGTGGGATGATTTTCCCCAAAAAGTGTAAGGTCAATAGCAAGGGCTTTTTGACTGTATTCTGCTGCTTTGTCTAAATTGCCTTCATCTTTGTAGATTGCTCCTAGGTTATTGTAATCTGTTGCCACGGTGGAATGATTTTCACCAAAAAGCTTAAGGTTAATAGCAAGGGCCTTCTCAGCATACTCAGCCGCTTTGCCTAAGTGGCCTTGTTCTTGGTAGATTGCTCCTAAATTGCTGTAACGAATTGCCACGGTGGGATGATTTTCACCAAAAAGCTTAAGGTCAATAGCAAGGGCTTTTTGACTGTATTCTGCTGCTTTGTCTAATTTGCCTCGGCCTTGATAAATTTGTCCCAGATTGCTGTAGCGAATTGCTCTGGTGTAGTGGTTTTCCCCAAAAAGCTTAAAGTCAATATCAAGGGCTTTCTCAGCATACTCAATCGCTTTGTCTAAGTTGCCTTGATCTTTGTAGATTATTCCTAGATTGCCGTAACAAGCTGCCACGGTGGAATGATTTTCCCCAAAAAGCTTAAAGTCAATATCAAAGGCTTTCTCAGCATACTTAACCGCTTTGCCTAAGTGGCCTTGTTCTTGGTAGATTAATGCTAGGTTGCTATAATTTGCTGCCATGCTAGGATGATTTTCACCAAAAAGCTTAAGGTCAATAGCAATCGTTTTAGTGCTATAATCTAATGCCTTACTTAAATCGCCTTGCTTATGATAAATGTTTCCGAGGGCCCTTAAAGCTGCTGGGTTTTGTGGGTTTGCTTTTATTGCTAAAAGATAACATTTTTCTGCTTTTTTTTGTTGAAAAAGCCTTTGCAGTATATTTCCCCGCATCTCTAGTGAGTTATCCTCCAAATCAGACGATTTAAGTTCATCTTCATTGCCTGCTAAAAATTCTTCAATGGCTTGGTAAAAAGGAATAAAGATCCGGTAGATCTTTTTTATCTTTTTTAAACTTTTATGATCTAAAGCAAACTGCTGCTTAATAAGATTTGGATCTTCAAATCCAAAAGGCTTAAGGAGAGGATTCATCATTTCTTTTTGCGCTCGATAATGAGAATAAGTTTTAAGACGCATAAATAAGGCTAAGCTCATCCAATCCTTTAACTTTTCAGGGGCTCCTTGTGTTATAATCCCTAGCTCACTTAACTTGTCAATCCTAGTAAAAGTGTCGGAAACTGTTAATTTTTTAAGAAGTGCTAGCCGGTCAATAGCTAAATGAGGAAACCGATAAAAATCATTTTTAACTTGAAAAAGCATACCATGCTTGTCTAAATCACCCATTCTCGGATTAAAAGTTTCCATATCAGCTAACACAAGGTGCTCTCTAGCTAAATAGTGACGCAAATCAAAGTTTTCTTGATAGGTCATATCAAGCACCTCTCGAATTTTCTCATCATAAGCTTTAGTTAATTCCCCATTGCCTAGTAGATGAGTATGGTTTAGCAATTCCATAGGAAGATGAGGTTCTTCCTCATGCCACCACTGGCCTTTTTCATCTTTACCCACATATTGGGCCATCTGTTCAGGAGTTTGGATAAGCTCAAATGTTTTGCCATTACCTAAAGGAGTTTTACAGCCTTTTCCTTCTACTCCTGCTCCATCAAAGGCAAAGCCCCGTGGCGTCACGCTATCAAAAAAGCCGATGGCTTTTAAGCAAGGAATATTCAAAGCTGGAAGAATAGTTTCTCCTAAGTTGATGACTTGTAAGTGAAGTAGATTGGTTAGATTCCTAAAATATTTCTTATTTATAGGATTGGCTTCTTGTATAAGGATACCAAATTCTAAGTCAGAATAAGGGGTCATTTCTTCTCTAGCTAAAGAGCCAAAGCCTATCATGGCATATTCACAAGGCGCAGGATCTAATTGATGCAAAGCGTGTATTGTAAGCTGCTCAAAGAAAATTTTTATTTGGTGGGCTATCTCACCATACAGCTCTCTTACCTCTTGAGAAGAAGGGCTCTCTGGCAGAGCTTGAACTTCCTTCTCTATTTCTTCTCTAAATTTTTTTAATGTATGGCGATTGCTTTCAAACTGTTTCTTCATTACCCCAGAATCAAGCGATTTTCCTTTACATTCTCTAGCAAGTAAGTTTTGAACTTGGCCGAGTCTATCTCTAATAATTTCTTTTCTTTCTTCAGGAGCTAAGTGTAAGGCATAATTGTAAAGACCTGCCGCTTGTAAAAGGGTCTCTGATGTTTCTTTCCTTAAATAAATGTCGCCTAGTTTTTCTATGCAAAAGCTTTCTTGAAGGAGATTTTTTTCTCGAACAGCAATTTTTAAAGCTTGCGTATAGGCTTCTTCAGCATTCTCTAGCCTAGCATTTGCTAATACATTCCTACCCTGATTAATTGGAGAGATCGTCTCTTGTAACCAATTTGCAAGTTTGTACAGATAAAGTGGCATTTTCTGAGGTTGATACTTTGTTAAAAGTTTGATGTTACTTGGCATGTATTTTCTAAACACTTTTGCGCAGCTTCTAGCATCAAGTATGCTTCTTAATTCATTATCGCTCAAGCTGCTGAAAGAAAGAAAAATTTGTTTGAAAATTTTTAAGGGCAGGGTAGTTAAAGAAGAAGATGCTATTCTTCTTTTCTTACGGGATTTATTAGCAGGCGTAGTTTGTGGTAAAGCTCTTTTAATTCCGCTTGTTTTCACTGTTATTTTAGCCTTTTTATGAGGATAAAAAGAATTACCTTCGTGTGAAAAAAAGCTATGAGGAACTTTTGACTTTAAAAGAAGAGATTGAGTTTGCTTTAAGGGTCGTGCATAAACAAAGTGGCCTCCTAGATCTACAATAAAAATGTATTCTTTAAGTCTTTCTTTTAGAGAGATAGTTTTCCATTCCTGCGATCTGTCCTCTTCTGCTAAGCCTGCTTCTGAAAAAATTAACCTATCATGAATCCCGCAAATCAGCTGTTCTTCATTCACCGTTATCAGTCTGATAGGAATAGATAAAGCTGAAGCTAACAAATCTCCTTCACCAATGCCGCTTACCCACGCTCCTTTCTCTCTTATTTCTTCAGATCTTTGGCTGTCTGTATGCTTTACAAGGCTTGAAAGTACTTGTTTTAAATAAGAAATTTTGTCTGCCTGCTCTTCTAGCAAAGGGATTTTTCTAGAAAGATAGGTATAACTTTCTAGAAAAGCGCTAAAAAAGCAGTCACCGTCGCTTGAAACACCTTTTAATGTAAATCCTTCCTCTTTTAGGTAAGCAGCCGCAGCATTTACTTTTGCTACTAACGAATCGCTAATAATAGTGGTGGGATCTTGCCACAAGAATATAGCTATTTGCTTTGGTGTCCACTGGTCTGCATATGGATCAAGTAGATCTGCTTGATCCATTTCAAGCGAATTTTCTTTCAGAGCAGTAATTCTAGAGCCTACCGAATCAAATTTATTCCATAGATTGCTGCTTTGAATGAGCTGTTTCCAAGCTCTACATACAAGCTTTGCTTGGTTTAAATCTGACAGGTTTAACTCTGCAAATATTTTTAGGCTAATTTCTGCATAAACAGAAGTATTTCTTCTAAGGCTAATAGATTCTTCCTCTGTATTTTTAAATGCAGGGAAGATAAGAGGATGAACATGCGAATTTTCTGATAGCATACGCCTAAGGCCTTTCTACCGGGTTGTGGTTAAATTTAGACATTTGACACTAGTATCTGTAAATTTTTTTATTGCTTTATAAGCTAAGTTACTTAAAGTTTAAATAGAAAACATTTCCTTTTTTAGCTTGTATAAAATATTTTCAATAAACAGATTGAAAAATTTTGGCTTTAGTACCTTGCTTTGTTGCATAATAAGAGCTTACATAAGCCATCGTAAGTGGGGGATAGGGGTAGTGGTGATAGTTATAATTCTTTTTCAATGGCAATGGATAAACCTTACTTAAGCCTCTTTCTTTTGCATGCTAGGCAAAAGTGCAATCGAGCTTTTATCTTTTTACCATTAGTTTATAAAAAGAAGGAAGCTTTATCATTATAAGCCTGCTTGGTCGCTATTGTTTTTGCTTGCTTATGTTTTTTTCTAAAGCTATTGTAAGTCCATAAAGCTTACTTGCTAGGTGGGTATCTTTACAGCGGCCTACGGATTAAGCCTAAGATTTGTTTAAATGGCAATGAGCGGCCCTTTAAGCGATGCTTTATCTATAAAGCTTAAGCTGCTTTCAAGCAAATGATTTTCTCAATATATTATCTTAACCTTATCCTTTAAGAGTTACTATTTGAGGCTTTAGCTTTATGCTTGACTAGGCAAACTTCAAAAGTCTATTTTTGCTTCCTCATCTGATGATGATGTATTTAAAGCTTAGCTATAGAAGCTGTTAGAAAAATAAAGCGGCCCTTTATTGGTATAATCTTAGCTTGCACGCTTTTTTTTGCTTGCTACGCAAAAAGTGCATTTCAGGCCTTATCCTTTCCTTGTTAACACTAGAAAAATGAAGCAAGCTCTATCCCTATTAAATCGCCTTGATTTTTATCGCCTTTGCTTGCTTATCCTTCCTTTTGTAAAGAGGTTTCATGCCCTACTTAAAGCCTACTCGCTAGATAGTGTCCTTGGCGGAAACTCCTGCAGTTTAAGGAAGGTTTGTTTAATGGCTTTGAAGAGTAATAGGCGGCCCTTTACTGGTATAATCTTTGCTTGAATGTCTTTTTTTTGCTTGCTAGGCAAAAAGTGCAATTCAGTCCTTATCCTTTCCTTGTTAACATTAAAAAAATGAAGCAAGCTTTATCCCTATTAAATCATCTTGATCTTTATTGTCTTTGCTTGCTTATCCTTCCTTTTTGTAAAGGGTTTTTATGCCCTACTTAGAGCCTGCTTGCTAGGTGGTGTCCTTGCCAGGAACTCCTTAAGTTTAAGGAAGGTTTATCTAATGGCTTTGAAGAGTAATGAGCAGCCTTTTAAATAATGCTTTATCTATAAAAGCTGCCTTTAAGCAAATGATTTTCTCAATAGATTATCCTAAGCTTATCCCTTAAGAGTTACTATTCGAGACTTTAGCTTTATGATTGCCTAAGCAAACTTCAAAAGTCTAATTTTTGCTTCTTCATCTGATGATGACGTGCTCAAAGCTTAGCTATAGAAGCTGTTAGGAAAGCGAGCTTGGAGGCAAGGGAGCTTTATCAATAAGGTAGCCCTCAAGATATAAAAAAAGTTATACTTCTACATCAAAAGGTTTTCTTAAACTTTTTCTTTTTAATTGTTTTGGGAGATGAAAAAACATACGCTAAATCTTTACCCACTAGATAGGCCTTTGATTTCCTTTAACTTAATTGTTATCTTATCTCTTGTTTTCTATTCAAAATTCTGTATTCTATTTCTTACTCTTCATCCATTTATTTATAAAGAATTTAGATACTATGAAAATTTCATTGAACTGGTTATGCGAATATATCTCAATCGATCTGCCTCCTTTAGAAATTGCTAAGGCTTTGACCTCTGCAGGCCTCGAAGTGGAAAAAATAGAAACGCTAGGGGAGGGCTTTGAAGGGGTAGTCGTTGCTGAGGTCCTTACCGTCGAAAAGCATCCTGAAGCAGATAAGCTGTGTGTAGCCCAAGTAACAGATGGCCAAGAGACCTATCAGGTGGTGTGTGGGGCCTCAAATTGCCGTCCTGGCATTAAAACAGCTTTAGCTCGCGTAGGTGCTAGTTTAACAGATGCTAATGGCAAAAGATTTAAGATTAAAAAGTCAAAGTTAAGAGGTATCGAATCTTCTGGCATGTTATGTGCTGCTGATGAGCTGGGTTTAGGCGATCAGGAACACGAGGGAATTATCGAGCTAGAGAGCCACACGCAAGTGGGTACTGATCTAGCGATATTAATGGCGGATACCTTATTTGAGATTGGCCTTACCCCTAATCTAGGACATTGCAGTAGTGTGATAGGGGTAGCAAGGGAATTAGCAGCCGTCTTAGAATTGCCTCTTATTTTACCTGAAATCTCCTTTTCTGAAGAGCCATCTTTACATACAGCAGAGTTAATAAAAGTTGCTGTGCAAGATAATGAAAAATGCATGCGCTATGCTTGTCGGGTGATAATGGATGTTAAAGTAGGCCCGTCGCCCGATTGGTTGAAAAAGCGTTTGAAAGCTAGTGGCATTCGTTCCATTAACAATATCGTTGATATTACCAATTACGTATTTTTAGAATGCGGACAGCCTTTACATGCTTTTGACTATGACAGAATCAGCGAACATACCATTATCGTTCGCACGGCTAAAGAGGGGGAATTTTTTACTACTCTTGATGAAAAAAATCGCCTGTTAAGCGCAGAAGATTTACTGATCGCTGATAAAGAAAAAGGGATTGCACTTGCTGGTATCATGGGGGGGAGAAATTCTGAAGTCACTCTTTCTACCCAGCATATCTTGCTGGAAGCAGCTTATTTTGAAAGAAAATCCATTCGTAAAACAAGCAAACGTCTTGGCCTTCAAACAGATTCCTCCAAACGTTTTGAAAGAGGTGCCGACCCTCATGCTGTATTATGGGCTTTAAATCGTGCAGCCATGCTGATTCAACAGTTAACTTTAGGAAAAGTTGCTCAAGAGCCTCTCGATATTAAAGAGCAGGTGTTTGCTGAAAAGTTAGTTAGCTGCCGTTTAAGCAAAATAAATGGCCTTTTAGGCACGCATCTAACTGTAAGTGAGGTGGAAGCTATATTTAAACGCCTAAGCTTTATTTATACTTGGGACGGACAGGACAACTTTTGCGTGACAGTTCCTATTTATCGCGTGGATGTGCTAAGCGAAGTGGATCTTATCGAAGAAGTTGCCCGTATTTACGGGTATGATAATATTGGCCGCTCTCAGCCTATGTATAAGAATGCCACTATTCCTCATGCTCCTTTATTTCTTTTTGAAAGAGCCATTAAAGAGCGTTTGATAGGGGAAGGATTGCAAGAGTTTATCACTTGTGATCTGATTGGTGCTTCAATTTTAGATACTCTTAACTTACAAACAAATGCTTTAGAAACAATTAAAGTTTTAAATCCTATCTCCGTGGAACAGTCGACCTTAAGAACTTCATTGCTACCAGGCCTTTTACAACTGGTCAAATACAATGTTGCCCATCAAAATCATGATATAGCCGGATTTGAAATCGGTCGCATTCATTATAAAGAAGGAGAACAATATAAAGATCAATCGGTCATAGGCATCGTTTTAGCTGGAAAAGCTTCTTCTCAAACTTGGACGACTAAGGAAAGAGAATTTGATTTTTATGATTTGAAAGGGATGATCGAAAACATGCTTAAGGAATTACGTGTGTTTAATGTTTCTTTTAAGCCAAATGATTTAAAAACTTTTCATTCAGGCCGCCAGGTAGCTATTTTTGTTGATTCTTTAGAAATCGGCTCAATGGGAGAAATTCATCCTTCCATCTGCAGACATCTAGATGTCCAGCAAAGGATTTACTTTGCTGAGTTAAATGTATATGATCTATTTAGTGTGCGCCAAGAAGAGTATGTGATGAAGGATATTCCTATCTATCCAGGTTCGCAAAGAGACTGGACAGTGACCGTAAAGGAGGAAATTTCCTTTCAGCACATTTTAGATCTTGTTCCTATATCGTCAAAGCTTCTTAAAAGTGTAAAGTTGCTAGATATTTATCGTAGTGAAAAATTAGGAGCCGGCTTAAAAAATATGACTTTTCGCTTTCTCTATCGAGATGACCAAAAGACTTTATCCCAGGAAGAAGTTGACAATGAGCATGCTTGTGTCTTGCAAGAAACAATTATAAAATTATAAAAATTAATGTGTAGAGGTGAATTTATGCGTAGTAAATATGTTTCTCTCCTAGGCCTTTCATGGGTGGCTATAGCTTTAGCGGGATGCCATCAAGTAGAAAAATCTTCTTTTTCACCTGACGTAGTTAATGAAACTTATGTGCATCGCTATGGCGTACCCGTGAGCCCTAAAGATTGGAGTGATAGCGGCCATCATGGGCAAATTCTCTCTTCTTTAGCCAATGGGGTAGTCGTTACCAAAACTTATAATTCCGGTGTTCTGGATGGAGATACAACCTATTCTTATCCTCATAGCTCTGCTATCGAAAAAGTAGAAACTTATGCCAATGGCGTTTTGCAAAAAACCTCCATTTTTTATCTTTCTGGTGCCCCTCAGGAAGAAATATTTTATCACACACCGCAAAACCGCACTGTCCTTACCTGGTACGAGGGGGGAGGCCCTAAATCTAAGGAAGAGTTTCAAGGTAATCTTCTTTTCCAAGGTTCTTACTATGGGCCCGATAATCAACTTGAATCTCAAGTGGTGAACTATCATGGTAAACGTATACGTCGTGATAATTATGGCCTTCTTATTTCTGTAGATACCATCGAGAAAGGACAGCAAACTTTGCGTACGACATATCATCAAAACGGCACTCCTAAAGAAGTTATTCCCTACGCGAATGGTAGGATACATGGTCAGCTTAGAACCTATATGCCAGCTGGCGAACCTTGCACCAAGGAAGATTGGAACAATGGAGTACAGTCTGGCACCACAATAGAATATGCCAATGGTGAAAAAATAGCCGAGGTCCCTTATGTGGAGGGGCGTAAACATGGCGTTGAGCGTCGTTATCGCGATGGTAAAACTGTGGTTCAAGAAACTAGCTGGGTTAAAGGGCAAAAACATGGTCCCTGCACAAGCTATATTGGCAATACTACTAAGACAGATTGGTATTGGCAGGATAAGCAGGTTACTAAAAGTCACTATGAACTCCTAAATGGACAAGGCTCCAAAAAAGCTATATGGAGAAATGTTCATTAATTTTTTAAGGTGACGGGGGCAAGGACTCAATCCTTCTTTTTAGCATCAAGGATAGAGTCCTTTGCCTCTCTCAATAAAACCTTAAGGATTTGATATCTACCTTACATTTGCTCGACTAGTTGCCACCTGATTTTTTCTACAGTTACTTCCGAAATTGCCTAGCTAGCATCGATCACTTGCTCATTACTTATTACTTTTCTTATCTTAGCTTTAGTACTTTCTAACCTCAAAGCTTTGCTTAGATTTTTTTCAGCTTACAATAATCTTTTTTACACATAGCTCTACGACTCTTTGCCTAGGTAGAGAAAGCGCAATAGATGAGAAAATGCTCTTCTGGCTATTAAGTGAATGCCCATAAATTAATCTGTAGGAAATAGGCTCAACGTATTACAAAGAAGTTAAATGCCAGCTGGATTTTGAAAAGAAAGGCAAACGTTTTTAAAATTTTAAGCTTTTTAAAAAAGCAGCCTATGCTTAAGTTTTAAGTTAAGCCTAGCTGTTTTATATAAGCATTTATTTCCTTTATAGTGCTGTGCATTTCTTTTGGAAGGTTGAGCTCTCGCGCTATGTTCCCAAGGTTTTTTAAATGTGCGGCCCAAAGCTTTTGAAGAGATTCAAGATCTGCTTCATCAAAACTTAAAAGCTCAAGCCTTCTCTTCCGATTTTTAAATGTGTTAGTTATGGCGTCTTTTAGAATTTTGAAATTGATGAGTTTTGCGTCGCGTATTAGCAAGAGTAGGTCATGATAATCCTTCATGCGGCTATTAGCCGTTCCTTTGGAGATCACCGTCTCGAGCTTTTCAGCAAAAATTGTTTCCGGAGGATAAACCATTAAGGATACTTCTTCTTCAAATAAAGGATGACCTTTATACTGAAAAAGATAAATATCTTGGCTAAAGGGCTTTACTATATCTCCTATGCCGACATCGATATGAATTTTATCTTGCATACGGCCAAATGTTGCTTTTAAATGCACTCGATAGCCCGAATAATCCATATGCGGCTGCTCTAAAATATCTATACCAGCATACTTGAAAGAGAATCCATCTTTTAGCTCTATGGCAGCAATCTGCTCAATGGCTTGTTTTGCTTCTTCTTGGCCGGCCTTCATGTTGGTAAGTAAAAAATCAAGATCGGTGGTTTCCCTTCCTATATGCAAGAAATAGGCAAGAAGAGATCCTCCTTTAAAAATAAAATTTGGGGCATATGTTGAATGTGATAGCCGCACTAAAAAGCGCTCAAGGAGAAGCTTCTTCCAGCATTCATTAAAATGTATGCCTTTTTCTATGGAAATAACCTGGAGGCGGTCTTTTAATGCTTGTTCGTTCATGTGGTAGCTGTAATAAGGTAAGGATCAATATTAAATCTAAGCTTTTTTGCATAGGTCTGAAGTCTTTTTAAATCTATTCTATTTCCTTTTTTAAAGAGTGCCATTTTGAGTGCTTTAATAGCAGTTTCTCGGCTTAAAAGTCTAAAAGCATCTATAATGGTGCGTTCGCGATCAAATATAGGAAGTCGAATACCTCCTAGCTCTAGTTCTGTTTTTCCAAGTTCCATATTCCTAAATCTTACGATTTTTATAGACCCTTCCCTGGTAATCGATGTGCTATGGGAGATGGCAATCCAGTGTTTTCGCGGGATTTCCTCTGCCATCTCATAGATAGCTAAAGCAGAGATTAGACAAATTACTCCCCCTGGTACAGAATTTACAGTCTCGATAAGATCTTCCCACTGAAAAATTTCTGGTGAACCTTGATAGTTGCTGCTTTGATAAATACCACGGCTGAGGCGTTTAATCTGTTTTTTTTTTATATAGTAAGCAAGACGAGCAGGGGATATTCCTAGCTTTTTGATTTGATCTACGGTGAAGAAGGGGCTAGTAAGAAGTGAATGAATGCTGTGAAGGGTAGTCAATTTTTTCATTGTTAATCTCTTTATAAGAAATTTAACAGAAAAACCCAATAATATCAATTGGGTTTTTCTGTTAAATAATGTAAAAGAAAATCTGCAGTAAAGATCGAAGGGTTAGTAAGAGAAGTGTTAATAGTTGATAAATATTTTTTTGATTTTTGTTTAGCAAATATTTTATCCATTTTCTTTTGTTTGCTTTTCTTGTTAAAAATAACTCTGTTCTTCTCACCCAGATCTGTAATTACGAAAGATAGGTGAGAACTTCTTTAGGTCATTAAATTAATTCACTTAACTTAAAGACTCACCTTACGCCTAGATGAGTTGGATAAATTATTCTAAAGATATATTTTTTCTTTAAAAAGAGGAGAAAAAAATGAAACTTGATATTCTTGATATTCATACAGGTTATCTTATCAGCCTTATTCTTTTTGCCGGCCTCCCCCTTACAACCTTAAGCTCTTTTGATGATTAAAGCTTTGACTTTGATTCATCAATAATAGCAGCTCGGAAAAACTTCTTTCATTATAATCGGGATGGGCGCGCAAAGCGGCAGCCTCTAGCTTAACTTCCCGTCTTATTGATTCGCTCCGGTTATAAAAAAGATAACTATTCCTAAAAGATCGAGGTTTTTTTGGACAAAAGCTAATATGTAAGGGTTCGTCTTTGAAATGCTGTTGATGATGTCTTTTCCACAATGTCTCTTCATCTCCTATTCTTTTCCAGCGTTTACATACTTGCTGAGCATTCACAAGCTCTTTGGGGGAGAGAAAAGAAAAAATATGCACAATCAATTCTTCTGGTATCGTTTTTATTGAGGGAGGGGCCTCAGTAATAAGACGCCAAGGGCGCAGATCTATACAATTAAAAGGATTAAAGCTAAAAAAAAAGCATCCCATTATAATGAATCCTTGATTAATAGAGTTAAAAACATTTTCCACGCAAATAGTCTTTTTAAGTTACTCACCTTACGCCTAGATGAGTTGGATAAATTATTCTAAAGATGTATTTTTTCTTTAAAAAGAGGAGAAAAAAATGAAACTTGATATTCTTGATATTTATAAGATTATCTTATCAGCCTTATTCTCTTTGCCCGTCTCCTCTCAAAGCCTTAAGCTCTTTTAATGATTAAAGCTTTGACTTTGATTCATCCATAACAGCCTCTCAGAAAAAATTGGATTATATGAGGGAGAGGCGCGCAAAGCGGCAATCTCTAGCTTAACTTTCCGGTCTATTAATTCGAACCGGCTGTAAACAAGATAACTATTTCTAAAAGACCGGAGTACTTTTGGATAAAAGCTAATATGTAAGGGTTTGTCTTTGAACTGCTGTTGATGATGTCTTTTCCACAATGCCTCTTCATTTCCTATTCTTTTCCAGTGTTTACATACTTGCTGAGCATTCACAAGCTCTTTGGGGGAAAGAAAAGAAAAAATATGCACAATCAATTCTTCTGGGATCGTTTTTATTGAGGGAGGGGCCTCAGTAATAAGACACCAAGGGCGCAGATCTATGCAATTAAAAGGATTAAAGTTAAAAAAAAAGCATCCCATTATAATGAATCCTTATTAATAGAGTTAAAAACATTCTCAACGCAAATAGCCTTTTTAAGTTACTCACCTTACGCCTAGATGAGTTGGATAAATTATTCTAAGGATATATTTCTTTCTTTAAAAGGAGGAGAAAAAAAATGAAACTTGAAATTCATACAGATTATCTTATCAGCCTTATTCTTTTTGCCGGCCTCCCCTTAAAACCTTAAGCTCTTTTAATGATTCAAGCTTTGACTTTGATTCATCCATAACAGCCTCTCGGAAAAAATTGGATTATATGAGGGAGAGGCGCGCAAAGCGGCAATCTCTAGCTTAACTTCCCGTCTTATTGATTCGCTCCGACTATAAACAAGATAACTATTCCTAAAAGACCGAACTACTCTTGGATAAAAGCTAATATATAAAGGTTTGCCTTTGAAATGCTGTTGATGATGTCTTTTCCACAGGGTCTCTTCATCTCCTATTTTTTTCCAGTGTTTACATACTTGCTGAGCATTCACAAGCTCTTTGGGGGAAAGAAAAGAAAAAATATGCACAATCAATTCTTCTGGGATCGTTTTTATTGAGGGAGGGGCCTCAGTAATAAGACGCCAAGAGTGCAGATTTATACAATTAAAAGGATTAAAATTAAAAAAAAAGCATCCCATTATAATGAATCCTTAATTAATAGGGTTAAAAACTTTCTCAATTTAAATAGTCTTTTTTTAAGTTACAAACTTTAGCAAATAACAACATTATCTATCTACTATAATTATTGATGTCTACATGATAAGCGATCAAGGGATATATAAGGCTTTAGAGGGGATTTTATGGAGCATCTACACCGCCAAAAACACTCCCAAATACCTATCTTTTCTATTTGCTAAGCTTTTTGATTTATATTTACTTCTTAATATCAACGGCTTAATTAGCCCACACGGGTAGCCGCTTACGAAATCTTATTATCTCTTTCATTAGAACCTTCTCCATTTAGGCCTAGCAGCCTGCCAATGAATTTAATATAAAGTTATATAAAAACACCAATCTAAACTTATAAAAATTATATAATTAATAATTAAAGTTAATTATTTATATTAATATTTAATTATTAATAAAATCATTTGGTATAATAAATGTTTATAAGGCATTTGAAAAATATGTTTAATAATCAAAAGGAAGAAAGCTTATGCAGTTCGATCCTTATTCAGATTCTCAAGGATTTACAGACTCGCTATTAAGACATTTTTCTGAAGTCGGAAGTAATATGGGTAAAGGAAATCTGGCGCAGAAAGTTAATCAAGCGCAAGTGATCTTAATTGGCGAAACTCATAATCAAGCTACTGAAAAGATTCATCAGCTTGTAACTACCCTTCTTGTTACACATATAACAGACAAAGCAACCATCCTAGTAGAAGGGCAAGCTTTTAATCGAAGCGCAAAAGTATTAAGCTCCCATTTAGAAGAACATGTGGATAAAGTTGACTTTTCATCCTGGGATTCTCCGGAAACATGGAAATTTCTAGATATATTCTTGGGGGAAGTAACAGACCACGGTAATAAAGAAATTGCTAAAGCAATTAAAATATATTTAGACAATCCTGATAATGTAGGCGCTATGTGCGAGCGTATGCACACCACCATGCAGGATTTAACCCAGGTAACCGATAAATTAGCCAATTACATAGAAGAATGGCCTTCAACAAGGCTAGACAAAGAAGATTTTAAAACTATATTGAAAGAGAGTGCTAGTAATTTAAAAACCATTCTTCAACCTTTAGAGGTTTTACAAGAAAAAGATGAGCAAGCCACGATTACTGCATCAGAGATTGCTATCCTTCCCCTTAAATTGCTCAGTCAAACTCTTATATTTATGCAAGCACTGGGGCAGACAGCAAATGACTTAATTGCAATGAGTCATCCATCACGAAATCAGGCTATGGTAGAAAATATTAGCATTGCATTAAAATCTTATGAAAAAGTCATAGTCATCGCAGGTAGAGCGCACTTAAGCTCTTCCTCTTCACCAGGCTCGTTAGGAGAAAATATACACATTGCACAAGGGATTCAAATTCTGGGTAATAAACTGCTTTCCGAAGCTTCTAAGAACAGAGATTTTAATTACCTAATCCTTGAAACTCGCGAAGCAGCAGACGATCTTCCAGAAATTCAGGCTCTTCCTGAAGAAATGAAGGAGCCATTAGGAAGCATAATAAAGGGCAAAGAAAAAAAAACAGAAAGAGCCCGCACGGCCTTAGATGCTCAACAAAAAAATCAAGAGAGAAGTGGAAAACAAATAAGGAGAGGAGTTAAAAATGAGCTAGGCTTCCAAGCGATTGAGAGTAATATTTACCAAATTGGCAAAATAACCGACCTTTCTGAGCTTAGAGAAAAATTTAATGATATTTACGCATTAATTTTAGAAAATGCTTCCACGAATTCCCAACAAGCCACTACACAACTTAACAACTTAATAATTGAAATTTTAAATGCATTAATTGGATTGAATTATAAAGAATTGCAAGCAAGCCAGCAACATCCTCTGCAACGCATAGCAAAAAGTTTTAAAAATATTTTTAATTAGTAAACTGAATAATATAAAAAAAGCTAGTCATGCATGTGGCTTGTACGTTCCATAGCTTGACAAATCCGAATTACCTACTCACCTTACCCACAAAGGAGTTGAAAAAATTATTCTAAGGGTATATTTTTTATTTGAAAAGGAAATAAAAAAAATGAAACTAGATCTTCTTGATAATTATACCGATCATCTTATTAGCCAAAACCACAAGCAACAGCCATATAGGGTTATCCAATCTTTCAGATGGCCAGCTTAGCCATGATAAAATCACCCGTTTTCTTAACAATAATCTAGGGGGCTTAAAAAAACTATGGCAGTATGTTAAAAAGCAAGTGCGCCATCTAGAACAAGGTAAAGGAGGTGTGTTGATTATTGACGATACAGTAGAAGAAAACCCCTATACGGATGAAAACGAAATCGTCTGCTAGCATTTTTCTTACACCCCAGTAAGATCATCTAAAAGGTATTAATCCATTTTCTAGCTTTAGTAGTTATGGAGATTATACCTTTCCCATCGGCTTTGAAGTGATTAAGAGAGATATGCACTTTTACAACGTGAAAACAAAGAAAGAATAAAGGCAATCATGCATTACTAAAAACCCACATTATAGAGCTCTTATTCAGCAAGCAGTTACGACTCCAAGTTGAAGCTGAGTACGTGCTAGCGGATAATTGGTTTGGCGCCAAAGATAATATGGAATTTATCCATTATGAACTTAAAAAAAATATTTACATTTGGCATAAAGTCTAATCGATTAATTGCTTTATCTGAGGAAGAAAGGAGAAAAGGCCAGTATTACAAATACGTTTAATTCCAAAGATGGAGATAAAAGGATAGTCTGGCACGAAGAACCTATCCCGATAATATTGAGAAATTTAAATCTGTAGTGTATACTCTTCTTTTTTAAGAAGGAGAAGATGTATGCCAGGAAGATTTGAAGGACTTACAGATACTCAATGGAAAATCTTACAACCGCTTTTGCCGCAGAATCCTCCAAAAAATTTAAAGGGAAAGCCGCATACTCCCTGGAGAAAGATTTGTAATAGCTTATTTTGGATTTTGATTACCGGCTCACGTTGGTGTGATCTCCCTAAAGGACCGAATTGGGGATCAAGATCTGCTACTCATCGGTGGCTAGGTAAATGGCAAGAAGATGGAACTTTAGATAGCTTGCTATCGGCATTAAAGGAATGCGCAGATGTAGCGGGAATGATTAATTGGGAAAGACTAGCCATCGATGGTTTTTTTTTCAGGGGGGAAAGGGAGGCGGTGAGTTAATAGACTATGGTTACAAGGGTAAAGGCATGACTACCCATCTTCTGGTAGACGGCAATGGCAGTCCATTAAGCTTTGAAGTAACCAGCGCTAAAGGAGATGAAAGGAAACAGGTGGAAAAGCTGATTGATCCGCATATGGATAAGCTGCAAAGGCTTTATGAATTCTGCCAAGTCATACCTATTTTAGAAGCTGATAAAGGATACGACTCAGAGGAACTTAGAGAGAAGTTGCTAAAAAGGAAAATATATCCCTTTATACCTAGGCGAAGAATAGGGGCTATCAAGAAAGCTGAGGTAATTGTCTGCCAGCTCAAGAAATGGAGGTGGCAAGTTGAAAGAGCCATATCTTGGCTACAACGAAAGTTTAGAAGAATCGTTGTGCGCTGGGAAAGACAAGTGAAATATTGGAAAGGGTTGTTAAATTTTAGTCTTATAATGTTTTGGATAGGCAGATTATCGGGATAGGCTCAAAAAGCTAGCTTTTCCTATAGTTTTAATCACAAAGATTTTCAAGAACGAAGACGGCTCTACAGGCATTCTCCCTATTGTGGCTAACGACTTAAAATCATGATTATGACCCTATCTATGACGTCTACCACAAACGGTGACGCATAGAAAGATTATCACAAATCGATAAAGCAGAATGCTAGCCTTGAGAAGTCACCCATCAAAATTGTTTGCTCCCAAAAGAAGTCACTCATCAAAATTGTTTGCTCCCAAAGAAATCATATTTTTGTCTCTCTTATTGCTTACTGCAAGCTTGAATTTCTAAAAATTAAAACCCTTCTCGATCACTTTGCTTTAAAATATAAACTAATCTTTAAAGCCAATCAGATGGCCTATCAAAAACTACAAAATTTACAAGGAAATTCTATGTCTGTGTAAGGTGAGTTAGAGAGCGCAAATTCATAAAGCTTTTTTTTTACAGGCTTTGTCTTCTCTATCAAAGGCTTAGAAAAGCTTTTTCTAAAACCATGAGCATTTGCCTTGTTAGAGGCCGTTCATGCACCCAAACCAAATATTTTTAAATAGTACCTGTCTTTGGCATCTATTTTGCTTATCATCTTACAACACTCAACAAGGAGAGGGGGTTACTATGAAGAAGAATGATACAAAAGATCAATTGGCTAAAAAAATTGCTTATTTGGAATTTGTAGAAGATCAATTAAGTACAGAGTTGGCTTATATCGATAAACTTCTTAAATCTGTTGGTTTTCCTCGAGGATTATCATCAGTTAAAGAAGTTGCCAGAGATATCTTACAAGATCATTCTCAGGAATGATAAAGAATTTTTTAAATTCTTAGGGAAAAAACTGAGAAATGTGCTAAGAAAATGCTATGAAGCGTTTACCTGATTTTGATCGATTCTTTAAATAAATTTAACATACAAATGTTTTAGTAGAGGATGTCTTTTTTTGCTATACCTTAAAGGATTAAAATGAAAAACGCTGAGTTACATAAAAAGCTAGCCCATCTGGAATCAATGAATGATGTTTTAATAACTGAAATTGAAAACATTCATGAACTTATGAAAATGATTGGGTTTGCAAATGGTATTACTACACTTAAGACCACAGCAGAGGGTATGATTTATAGCGGATATAGGAATGTTTCCGATTATTACAATTAACGATTCATAAAAAATATATCAGGTATGAAAGCAAGAAGGAAAAAAATGAACAAAAAACAATTAGAGCAAAAAATTGCTCTTCTTGAGTCTATTAATGATCAGCTAAGTACAGAAGTCACTTATATTGATCAATTAATGAAGCTTATTGGTTTTGCAGGGGGAGTAGATACAGTTAAAGCTACCGCTACTGAAATTATAAAAAAAGGCTATACTATTACTAATTTCCCTGAAGATAAAGCTTAGCTAGGAGAAAATTTTTCTAAAAAGGTCTTTCTTTGTAATAGAGCGTCCTTAACTGTAACAGAAATAAAGAAAATATTCTTTAAAAGCCCTAAAGCTTGATGTTATGTCATACAGTGATAGGGTTAAAGTTACGGTAAGGACTTAAGACCCAAACCAAAATATCAGGTTTAGCAACTCATCAAAAAGTTATCAAAAATTAAGCTTAAATGTTCTTAAAACGAGCTGAAACATTAAAACATGTATTTCGGACTCTGTTAGGATGAGGGGATATTTGAAAGAGCTTTTATATTCAAAAATTTTTATGAGAAAGGTGGAGAAGCAATTTCTCAAGATAGGACCACAAAAGCCTTAGCATAAGAAACAGATTGGGCGAGCTTATCAAAAAAATTGGTGTAGATTTTGCCTTTCAGAAGCCTGCATATAGACAATTAAGAGTATGTAATGAGCTTGAAGAAACAAGAAGCTTTCATTTTGCTGAGACAGATATGTTTTGCGTGGCGCAAGAGGCAATCTTTAAAATTTTTTCAAAAAAAGCCTTAAAAACGTGAGAAGCTTAAGATGGCTTTAAGAAGGAATGGTATTAATAAAAGACCAGCTACAAGCTCTTACAAAGCCAGGGAAGAAAAAGAAGCGCATGGCGAAATTGAAACTGAACATCTAGGCATTTAATATCTCATAGTTAGTTGCTTAAGTAGGAACTATTAAAAACGTGGAAGGCGTTTATCAATAGTAAACAATCGATACTTATCTTAAGGTAGTTTCTATCAAGCCCTACAATAGAAAAAATGCGTGAGCAACAAGGGATATGTTTAAATGATCAGTCATCGCTTGGCTTGAAGAACAAGATATTTGTGTTCTAAGATGACCGATCGTGGTGCAGAGTACTGAGGAGTAAGAAAGCATCATGGGTATAAACTTTATCTGCCCATGGAAGATATTAGTTATTTTCGCCTTAAGGTCAGACATCCTCAAACCAAGAAAAACGGAATCTAAATAAGTGTACTTGCGAGAATCTAGGCGTCTAGCGATATCCTCTATAAGCAATGTCGCTTTTATAAGTTATTATCTGTGAGATAGATATAAGATTTTTTTTCTTTTAGATAGATGGCATGCCTTTTGCATTAAGGAAAGTATATCACATCTTTAATGAGGGAGGTAGTTATGACTAAAGCAGAATTAATTAAAAAGATTGCCGTGTTAGAATCAGTGAATGATCAAATGTATTCTGAACTCTGTGAAGTAGATCGTCTGATGCGTCTTGTAGGTTTTGAAGGGGGACTGGAAACCGTTAAGCTAACTGCCCAAGAACTCTATCAAAGCGAGCATGTTGGTGAAGAAGGGGAAGAAAACCTATAAACCAGGGGAATGAAATTAAAAATATTTATCCCATAGGAAGGTAGTAGATGAAAGTTCAAGATAGTTTATATGTCTGGATTGAGGGGAATGAAGATAAAAAAGAGAGAAGAGCTCTTAAGTCATTACAAAAACGCCATATAAAAAGAATGGGCCCTTCTCTTCACATTAATCTTTTTACCTGCCTGCTCCTTAAAGAGCCTGCTAATTCACCAAAATGAGAAAGGATGACTACTTCAGCTTTTAAAAAAAGAGAAATAAAAACAATGGCTGGTGCTTTTTCATGTCATATAGAGAGAAGGGCTTTGCTCCAAGTTAAAAAGAGAAAAGAGCCTTACAAAGCACATGCCTCTAACTTAATTTGGTAGCTTGAATATAGGGACTATCTTAGCGGCTAAATTGCCTAGTTCATACGGCTGGCTAAGAGTAGCGCTTAAGGCCAAGATAAGTTTTTAATTTTCCCAAAAGCTTTTGTGTATAGATATGACGGGTTGGCTTCAGGCCCTCACCCACAAACATTTGCTAGCACTAGTTGTAGGAAATGTGATTGCTTATGGATGAAGAGCTTATCAAAATGGCGTTACTCTAAAAGTGCTAGTTGGTCAGAAGATTCATTGCTTAGCGAGTGATCAAGGATCAACTATTCCTCAAATTAAGGGAAAGATCAAACAGTATTGCTTAAGCTCATTGGCTCCGTAATAGCCAAGGGCCAGCAAAACAGCACCATACATCTTTGAGGGGTGCACGGTGTCTTGGAACCCTATATGCTAACTTGCAAGCTGCTTTTAAAGATAAACACCCTCTAGAAAAAGGCCAAATTAGCCAGTGTGCTTAGACGGGGGGGGTACCCTAAGGGGTGTTGTCTACAAGAAGGATGACAAGCGCTGCCGTGCTGGATTAGCACTCATAAGTTGCGGAAGTTTTTCCACAAACTTTTAAAGCAGATCAAACATTTTCGTGTCTACTTGAGAGATCTTGCTATTTCTATAGCCCATGATGCCGCCGAAGAATCTTTAAGAAATCCTGTCATTGTATGTAAGGTATATCTAGATAGCCAGTCAACCTAGGCAAAAGATGGAAGAAAGTTCTACCTAGTTCTAACGCAAATCTTTATCGGCAAAGTAAATTTATGTTAGATCTTCTGGCAAACGTGATCCCTGCAGTACGTACCAAGCAACCCATATTTTCTAAAAAGCCTTTTATATTCCATGAACGCTTAAAAGAACTGCTCTTTAGTTTTCGTGTGGATAAATTTAGCTATAAATATTAGCCCTTAAAGATTAGGGAAGTAAAACAATCTTAAGAAAATAACCCCCTAAAAAGGGGAAATTGGCTAAAAAGACGAATGCTTTTTTTAAATAAGGGACTTTAAATTGGCTGGCTATTTTTATAATGCTTTAAAAGTGAAAGAGATAAATAAAATTTTTCTCTTTTTAAACGAATGGCATGCCTTTTGCATTAAGGAAAGTATATCACATCTTTAATGAGGGAGGTAGTTATGACTAAAGCAGAATTAATTAAAAAGATTGCCGTATTAGAATCCGTAAATGATCAAATGTATTCAGAACTTTATGAAGTCGATCGTCTGATGCGTCTAGTAGGTTTTGAAGGAGGATTGGAGACGGTTAAGCTAACCGCTCAAGAGATCTATCAAAGCGGGCATGTTGGAGAAGAAGGGGAAGAAAGCCTATAAACCGGTGCCATGCCATTAAAGGTATTCATTCACTGGGGAAGAGCAAATAAGGGCTTAAAATGATTTACATCCAGGGGTCAATCCATAGGAAAAGAAAAAGGAGATAAGGCTCCTTTAAGCCCCTAATTGAATCCTAAGTTAAAGGTATGCATAGACTTCCCTACTTTTTTTGCCTGCTTAGCTCCTTAAAGAGCCTATTAATTCACCCAAAGGAGAGAGGGTGGCTACTTTAGCTTTTAAAAAAAGGAAATAAAAAAAAGGCTGGTGTTTTCTCTTGTCGTATGGAGTAAAGAAGGGCTTTGCTAGCGTCAGCACAGGGAAAACGTTACAAAGTAAGTACCTTACTTAATTTAATAGATAAGTTAAATCCTGTAAGGTTAATTGAGCAAAGGATCCTTCTTCTTCAAAAAGAGTCTCTATCATTGACTTTTTTTGCTCTTTTAAGCGCATGATTTTTTCCTCGATAGTTTCTATAGTCACATACCGCTTAGCAAATACAGGCGTGTTTCTTCCAATGCGATGAGCTCGGTTAATGGCCTGCTTTTCAGCAGCTTCGTTCCACCACGGATCAAAAATCATGACATGATCGGCTCGGGTTAGATTTAAACCCGTTCCCCCTGCTTTTAAACTAATAAGAAATAAAGGAATATCGGCATTCTCTTGAAACTGGTTAACAACCTTTTCACGATCTTTAGTAAGGCCATCTAAATAAACAAAGCTCCACTGCCTTGCTTTAAATTCACGAGCCATAAGATGCAGCATGGAAGTAAATTGGCTGTAAATCAATACTTTATCTTTTTCTGCCAGCGCGTTGCTCACATCCTGCAAAAAAGCCTCCATTTTTCCGCTCGTGCATTCTAGCTGTTCATCTTCATTTAATTGAGAGGAAATTAAAAGAGGATGACAGCAGATTTGCCTTAATCTTAAAATAGCTTCAAATACCTCCAAGCGATGCTTTGACAATCCCTCCATATTTATTTTGGTAAACAAATGGCTTTTAATTCCTGCTAAATAGCTATCATAAATTTTTCTTTGAGAGGGAGTCATCTCTACCCATACGGTTTGTTCAATACAGGCGGGAAGATCTTTGGCTACTTCTGCTTTCTTTCGGCGTAATACAAAAGGATGAATTTTTTTCTTGATGTTTTGTAAGTAGCGGCTATCTGATTGGCTTGCTTTTAAACCAGCACAAAAGTCTTTCTCCTCGCCTAAAAGTTCGGGCATGAGGAAATGAAAGTGGGACCATATTTCTCCTAAATGATTTTCGATAGGCGTGCCGGTTAAGAGTAGGCGAAAGTCTCCTTGTAATTGATAAGCTGCCTTTGCTACTTGAGTAAGGGAGTTTTTAATCGCTTGAGCTTCATCTAAGATAAGGGCAGCAAATTCAATAGGAGCTAATAATGCTAGGTCAAGGCGCATCGTAGCATAGGATGTTAAAATAATAGTATCACTAGCTAAATCCTCTTCTGTCAGTGCTCTTAATGGGCCATGATGTAAGATAATCTTTTTGTGGGGGAGAAAACGCTCGATCTCTCGTTGCCAATTAAATATCAAGGAGGTAGGCATGACAATCAATACAGGCTTAAAATGCTCTAACTGAGACAAAAAAGCTAAAACCTGCACGGTTTTGCCTAGGCCCATATCGTCGGATAAAATTCCATTAAAGCCATAATGCTTTAAAAAGTTTAACCAGTTGAGGCCTTGTTGCTGATAAGGACGTAAGGAACCTTGAAATAAAGGGCTAGGATCTATAGAAGGAAGTTCAGCCAAGGTTTGCAGCTCAGTTTTTAATTTGCTTGTCGCTGCATCTAAAGAAAGATGAGAGGAAGCTTGAAAGAAGTTCTCTAAAACTCCTACTTGATGTTTTTTTAGCTTTATACCTTCCGTAACAATTTCCCCTTCTTTAAAAAGAGTAGGAACTCCTTCAAGTTCCCATTTTTCGGGAAGTAAGCCTATAGCTTCTTCGCCAATTTGAACAAAACGCTCACTTTTATTAAAAGCTCCTGCTACTTCTTGAAGAGGAGCTTGGTAAGTATCAAAATGAAAGGTTCCGCGCGTGATGATCTCTTTTCCCTTCATAGAAATATCTAAATGGCTGTGAGTCAAAAGATAAACTTTTTTTCTCTGGTAATCTTTAATATGCCATCCAATCTCTAATAAAAATGTTAATGACTTAGCTATTTGATCAAGAGGGCAATAGTAGTGAGAGTGGCCGACTAATTTTTGGATAAACCCTGTCTCTAAAAGATCTTTCTCCCAATTCTTTTCAGCCCCAACGTCGCGCTTGTGAGCGTTAATATTTTTATCATGAAAGGGCCATTGCTTATCCTCACCATAATCCATCCACAGGTCTGCAAAAGCCCCAGAGCGATCTTTAAGGATCAGCAGAGGCAACGGTTGCTGAGCCTGCTGATCCTGTTCCTGTTTACTGTCTGTATAGACAATCCGCGCAAGAGATTCTACATCTGCATCTGCTGCTCTTCTGCTTTCAAGTAAGTAGCTTAAAGAAAACTCAAGAGGTTCGTAATAAATCTGCTTAAGTTCTTTCCAGGTAACCTCCGTATGGATAAGCTTAAGAATATTTCCTTTGATGAACCAATGGTTGGACCCTCGGCAAATAAAATCGCAAGCTGATAGATTAAACTCTTGGTCTAGATACTTTAGCATTCCATGCGCCCTCTGATCATGAATGCGATAATAAAATTCTACGGGCGTAAAGAAATCGCAGATAAGTTTCTTTCCATTATAAAAAAGCTTTCCTGAAGCTGCCAATAGCTTGAGAGCTTGAATGGATTGGGTATAGGGAATTTTAAGATACCCATCCACTAGCTTAGCATCTCTTAAGCTAAGAATGCGCTGAGGATCTTTATCTTTGAGAGTTGCCCATTGGCTCCAGCGGGTGGTCGTTACAGGGGAGTTAAAAGAGTGAAGAACTGTGTTAGATCCTTCATGGCGTACTTCTACAATCGCTACGGCTAACAATCCTTCTTTCTCTGATGCTGCTTTATCAATGCTATAAGCTATTTCTGGCATAAATATTTTACTAATTGTTTATATCATAAAGAAAAGATATACTAAATTTTTTTACAGATAAATCATAACAGGTTTTATGAATAAACTTAAAATGTGGAATGAGCATTCAAGCTGGAGCGAGGCTGAACAGGCTTGGGATGAACGTGCTAGCAAAGCAGCAAAAGAACATCCTATTAAGAGGTTAAAGCAATTGCCTGCTATGCCTGGAATAACCAAAGAGACCTCTAAAAACCTTAAATGGAAAAGCTTAAAGTGGATGATCACCCAAGATCATCAAGGTGCTATACGTAAAGGCTTTTTTAAACATCCTTTAAAATATGGATGGGCCTTTTTAAAATCTATTTTAAAGCCTAAGCCCTATAAAAAAGAAGGCGATTTTTTTTATTATGGCCTTCAGGATGAAGAACAGTTTAAAATGCTGTTAAAACAGCCTAACACTTTACTAGTTTTAGGGTTTTCTTATTGCCATAAACCTTTTGAATGCCCATCTGGTCGTTTCACCGATCAATGTATACATGATCCTGCCCATGCTGTCTGCCAACAATGTTTTATTGGGAAAGCGGTCCATGCCTCTAAAAAAGAGACGATTATTCCTTTATTTATTCCTACTATTCATTATATAGGAGGAAAAATCTTTGAAATCGTCCATCATTATCCTGAGAAACAAGTTATTTTTATGATTACGGCTTGCGAAATGACGTTAGAGATGTTTGGAGATTGGGGCAATATGGTAGGCCTTAAGGGCATTGGTATACGCCTAGATGGCCGCATCTGCAATACCATGAAAGCTTTTGAACTGTCAGAAAAAGGTATTAAACCTGGCTTGACAGTCGTACTAGAAGAAACGCAAAAGCGTATGCTAAGCCTTATTAGATATTGCCTGGAAAATAAAGGGAAAATCTAGACATTTCCCTTCATTCCTAGCTTATGAATAAAATATATATAAACAAGTTCAAGCCTTCAAGCGTTTATACTTATTTAAAGCCTATTTGGGAGTGTTAGAAGCTATATTTATATATTTATGCTTTTTCCTAAAAGGCTTATGCGGTCTATCTTCTTGAAAAGGACGTACTCGTTCCGCCTGTTGACACTGCTCTTGGCAACACCCTAAATACTTTTTTGAACATTCATTACAACATATAAATAAATCGTTACAATCCATATTGGCACAATTTAAATAGGTATCACAAGGTTGGTTACAATGATGGCAGGTGGCGATAGTCTTTGTCTCTTCCTTGCTGATAGGTACAGTCAAGCGATCATCAAAGACGAAAAGTTTGCCTAACCAATAATCGCTACCTTCTTGTAAACCATAATTGATGATGCCTCCTTCTAATTGATAAACTTTATCAAAACCTTGTTTAATAAGGATGGAAGAATAAAGTTCGCAGCGAATTCCTCCGGTGCAGTACATCATCACGGGAGTTTTTTGAGGATCTATTTTTGCTTTAAGATCTTCGACGTAATGTTTGAAATCTTTAAAGGTTTCACAAGGAGGAAGTTCTGCTCCTTCAAAGTGGCCAACTTTCCACTCATAATCATTCCTTACATCAATGAGAATATGGTCGTCTTTTTTTTCCAGCATCTCTTTCCATCGTTGAGGGGAGACATGTTCACCGCGCTTACTCAAATCTATTCTTTCATCCACAGCTACCAGTTGCTTGCGATATTTGACAGTACAGCGCGGAAAAGCGTGTTCATGGTACTCATGAAGCTTAAAATGCATGTCCTTAAATTCTGGCCTAGCATGCATCCAATCCATATAAGCTTGGCCATCTTCCCGAGAGGCTGACATTTGGCCGTTAATTCCATTTTCTGAAATATATATACGGCAAGTGACATCGCGTCCCTCAAAGAACTGTTTATGGGCGGTTACTTCTGCGTGTGGATCAGGTAAATGGGGAAAATGGTAATAGGCTAAGACAAGATAAGGTAGGGAGTGTGACATATTAAAATTAAGGAAAAGGGGGTTAATATTTTAGTTTACTAATCCAAGAGGACCACTTTTGCTCGAGGTTAGGATTGTCTAGGCAATATTTATAAAAATTTTTCATAAACTCCAGCCTTTCAAAATGGTAAGGGTATCTCCAGTCGTTTACTTCAAAAGGCACTGTTAAATCTTTGCCTCCAATCAGGGCATGGCGTTGAAGAATATCTTTGAAAGAAACCTTTGAAGCATTGCGGATCATGTCGTACATAGCAATCAAGGCTGTGCTTCGCCCTCTACCCGCAGCACAATGAAAGTGGAGCCAGTAACCAGGATTTTCGTGGGTCAAATGATAAGCCTTTATAAGTTCGATGAAACGATCGACTTGCTCATCGCCAGGTTTAACATGATCGGTCAACGGAAGGCGTACATGGTGAATTCCCATTTTGCAGATTAAATCATTCTCTGTATAAACTTCTTTAACATGCACAGTAGAGGAAGGATTAAAAGTATATTTGTCATGAAGATGCACCTGCTTATTTCTTAACAGCTTTTGCAATCTTTCATTTTCATCCCACTGAATTTCTTCAAAAGTTTTTTCTTTATTATGCCAGTTTCTCTCGCCATACCAGCTCACTGCCATGCCATTGATAAAACCATGGGATTCTTCACGTAA
Organism: Neochlamydia sp. AcF65; assembly: GCF_018342435.1. Lineage (NCBI taxonomy): Bacteria > Pseudomonadati > Chlamydiota > Chlamydiia > Parachlamydiales > Parachlamydiaceae > Neochlamydia > Neochlamydia sp. AcF65. Next base: position 29,371 of record NZ_JAEMUE010000041.1, on the reverse strand, counting down.
ATCAATAACCATAATGCGGTTATAAGGAATAGTCTTTAAAATTTGAAGAAGGCCATTTGCCGAAAACTGTCCGCTTGCCGAAGCATTTAAATTGAGAAGACCCTCGACTGAGGGAAGAGAAGGATTGCTGTGCTTAGCTAGATAACAGGGCGTAGTCATCCGAAAATTTTTGGGAAGATCTTCTAAATTCTCCATATTAAGGATTAAAGGGATTTCTTTTATGGGCATTAACCTATCCTCATTAGCACTTAAGGTGAAGGAAAGTAGGAAACAAGTAAGATGAATAAGCGTAAATATACGTTCTGATATCATTAAAATGGCCACCAAACGGTTGAAAAGATAATAATGAAAGCTTTTGTAAAACTCAACATATATCTTTTGAATTTAAAGATTGGATTAAAGGAATTTAAAAATCATAAAAAGCCTTTCGCTGCTTTGTCTATATAGCTAAGCTAGCCATAAGAAGCCTGTTTTTTCAGCTTTATAAGATGGCGGGATGATTAGGTGCCTTTACTTAAGCAAAATTTAAGGATACACTCCTTCATTGCCATTTAAGCTGTGAAGTCCTAAGGCATTAAAAAAGTTAATGCTTAAATTTTATGAAGTTTTTAATCAAAAATTAAAAAAAATGCATAACAAAGGTGATAAGTAATCTCTCCACCCTGATAAGAGGCTTTTTTGTGTTTTTAAGAGAAGGGAAAACTTTTTACGAAGAAAGCTTTTAAAGATTAAATAAAATCTTAAAATTTTTAATGATATTTACTTCTCATTTTGAAAAAAAACACTCCCGCTTACTGTGAATTTTTTGGCAAAAAAGCCCGTAAGTTGTCCTCAGCAAAAGAAAATGTAGAAGAGAAGCCCTTAAGATAAGCAGCCCTCATTCTCTTAAAGTAGACAAGTCCAAAGCTCTAAGCGAACAATACCTTCTAATTATGAAGGCTACCTATACTTTTAAGAGCTAAAGCTTTTATCCATTAAAGAAATTTAAGTTTTTTAATGCTCTTGCTTTATAAAAAAATTCTCTTGTAATCTTTTTTTTGAACCTCGCTCAAAAATAACAGCATAGGATAAGATACATTTGAAGATGCCATACATTTTAAGGAGAATTGCATGTCAGAACATTTAAAGCATTTAGATGATGATAACTTTGGAACCACTATAGCAACAGGCGTGACTTTGGTAGATTTCTTTGCTGATTGGTGTGGTCCTTGTAAGATGATAGCCCCTATAATTGAAGAATTAGCAGGAGAGCTGGCCGAACAAGCTACTATCGCTAAGGTAGATATTGAAAAAGCTCAAAAAGTTACAGCTCAATATGGTGTAACTTCTATCCCTACACTTATCGTTTTTAAAGAAGGCAAGGAAATTAAACGCTTTGTAGGAGTAAAATCTAAACAAGATCTTAAAGAGGCTATTACGGTGAGCCTTTAAATTTTAAAAGAGGGTAGGTGTAGCTCATCTATTCGTTTAGGTAGAAAAGAGTAAAGCAGACCACTTTAGTGGGGGCCCTTTTGCCCTGTAAGGCAAAAAGGCTCGCGCTCTAGCCTAATTAATTTTTTTTGTCTTTTGCTTGCTTAAAATGATTTTGCCTCCAAGCTTCATAGACAGCTATTCCTACGGAAGTGGCTAGATTTAAGCAACGCACTCCCTCAATCATAGGAATGCGTACAAAGCGCTCTGGCCATTTTTGGAAAAAGATAGGCGGTAATCCTGCTGTTTCAGAACCGAAAATAAGATAATCATTAGCTTGATAGTTCACTTCCGTATGTAAACGGGTGGCCTTACTAGAGAAAAAAGTAAAAGAGTGGCAAGAACTTTCTAGCAGCTCCTCTAGGTTTTCAACAAGTTGAACATTGACGCCTTCCCAATAATCTAAACCCGATCTTTTGAGCCATCGATCACTTATACTAAACCCCAAGGGGGGAATTAAAACAAGGTCGTTGCCAGTTACTGCGCATGTGCGTACAATATTGCCAGTATTTTGAGGGATGCAGGGTTGATAAAGAACTACTTTCACAGGATATAAATATAGAGGGTAGAAGATGTAAAAAGGCTGCATATTTACTGCTATGCAGCCTTTTTATTTTATAAATTTATTTTTTTGAGTCGGTTGCTTCGCTTTCTTCAAGTAAAAGCATTTCTTCCTCAGTGGCCTCAGGGATATCTTTCAAATTTTTTGTATCTCCTTTAGCTTTTACTACCTCAACTTCAAAAATAATAGCTGAATTGGGGGGTAGCTGGCCTGTTTTACCAAATCCTAGATCTGGATGGACAAATAAACGTCGTTTTTCGCCTTCCTTCATTCCATTGATTCCTTTGCTAAAACCTGCGGTTGTCTGGTCTAAGGGAATGGTGACCGGTCCTCCTGTGGCTTCAGAACTATCGAAAACAGTTCCATCAATATATTTGGCCGTATAGTTAATACTAGGAGTTCCATGCTCATCTACAGCCGTGCCAGTGCCTTCTTGTAGGATTATGTATTGCAGTTTTCCTGGCACAATTGTTTGTACATTAGTTTCTTGAGCATTTTTTGCCATAAAAGCTTCCGCAGCTTTCAAATTATCCTCTGATAACTTGGCAAAAGCCTGCTCTTGCACTTTAAACATAAGAGCTTCATATTCTTGATCGCTCATGGGTCCAGCCTTACCTTCTGCTCCATCACGCATGCCTTTGATAATGCTATCTAAATCAAAGGCTACCCCAGGGCTTTTTAAGTTTTTGCCGATGAAGTGACCAAAAGCTTCAGATAGCTTTTTCATGTCGACTTCAGTAGTAGAACTGGCGTGGCTATTGGCATTAGGAAGAGAGTTTTTCGCTGAATGAGACGTTGTATCTTCATGAGCAACTAAAGTTCCTAGTATAAGAGCGGTACTAATACCAGCCAAAGTTAAAAGTTTTGTTTTATTTAGCATAGCGCGATCAAACCTCCATTCTTTTTGAATATACAACACGTTAGGTTAATTACCTAAATTATGTCCACGAAAATCCAGGTTCTTCGATGGTTAATTTAAGATCTTTTAATTGCTCAGAGGAAACGTTTGCAGGACATTCAAGCATTAAATCGCTAGCTTTTTGAGTTTTAGGGAAAGCGATCACATCACGAATGTTTTCTGTTTGGCTTAGGATCATAACAATGCGGTCTAATCCTAGAGCGATTCCTAAATGAGGAGGAGTTCCATAGCTAAGAGCCTCAAGAAAAAATCCAAATTTAATTTTTAGCTCTTCGGCGGATAATTTGAGAAGCTCAAATATTTTCTTTTGCAAGTCACTATTATGAATGCGCTGAGAGCCTCCTCCAATTTCATAGCCGTTAAGCACAATATCATAGCCTGATGAACGTACCGCTAATGGATCTGTATCTAATAGAGGCAAATCATCTGGATGAGGGGAGGTAAAAGGATGATGTTCACTGACTAACCGTTGGTTGTCTTCATCCCAAGCAAATAGGGGAAAATCTGTCACCCATAAAAATTCTAGCTGATGGGGTTTAATTAAATTTCTGTCTCGACTCAATCGTCGCCTTAGATGGTCTAATGCTTGGTTAGTACGAGATTTAGAATCGGCGATCATGAAAAGAAGATCGCCATTTTCCATGCCCATTCTTTGAATAAGTTCTTTCTGCAGCTCCTTAGAGAAAAACTTGGCAATGCTGGAGGATAATGTTCCTTCTTGCATTTTCATCCAAGCGAGCCCTTTTACTCCTAGACGTCCCACAAAATCAGTATATTCATCGATGTTTTTACGCGAAATATCCTGGCCGCCTTTAACGCATAAACCTTTTACCGTGCCTCCACTGTTGATTTGCTCTTGAAAAACAGCAAAGGTCGATTGGGCAGCCAGGTCTTGCAGCTCAACTAGTTCCATGCCAAAACGCATATCTGGACGATCGGTGCCGAAACGTTTCAGGCATTCTTGATGGGAAAGACGGCGAAAACCCACAGGAATATCCATTTCATTACAAGCTTTAAAAATTTTATTTAATAAGCCTTCAATGAGAGGGATGAGATCTTCTGCTGTTCCGAAGCTCATTTCTAGGTCTATTTGGGTAAACTCTGGCTGGCGATCTGCACGTAGATCTTCATCGCGAAAACAAGGGGCTATCTGAAAATAACGATCCATGCCAGCTACCATTAATAGCTGCTTAAATATCTGCGGAGACTGAGGAAGAGCAAAGAAGGACCCAGGGTAAATGCGAGAAGGGACTAAATAATCGCGGGCTCCTTCAGGGGTGGATTTTCCTAAAAGTGGGGTAGAAATTTCAAGGAATCCATTTTCATCCAGATAATGCCTTGTCGCTAACATCGCTTGATGCCTTTTAACAAGCCTGTTGGCGATCTCACCACGTCGAATATCAAGGTAGCGATATTTAAGACGTAATTCCTCATTCACTTCAATCTGTTCATCGCAGATAGAAAAAGGAGTTGTCTTGGCTTTAGAAAGCAATTCAATTGTAAGAACTTGCACTTCAATTTCCCCTGTGGAAAGCTTTAAATTTGCCATGCCTTCTTGCCGGGGGATAACTGTTCCTTGAATGGCGATAACATACTCTGAGCGTAGCTTTTCGCTATCCCTATGAGCTTGAGGATTTTTTTCAGGATCAAAAACCAGCTGGGTAAGGCCAAATCGATCACGCAAATCAATAAATATTAAGCCTCCATGATCCCGGCGACGATGAACCCATCCGGCCAAGGTAACCGCCTGCCCAATATTTTCTTTTCGTAAGCTGCCACAATTAAATGTGCGGCGATAAGTAACCATATAACTCCTCTAACAATCAGTAATTTTTTTCATTTTTAACATTGTCTCTTTAAGGCCCTCTACCATTTCTTGAGTGCTTTCTACTTTATGCTCTAGTTTCTGGATAAAAAATTCCACAGCGTGAGAATTTTTTAAAGATTGACTAATATCCATTATTAATTTCAAAAAATCCTCATTTTTAAAATCAAGCCTTAAGATTTTTGCTAGGTTGTTTAAAGGAATTTTTACGCTTTCTCCTGAATGCATATTTTTAAGGTTAACTTCTTGGTTTTTAAGCTCTTCTTCCCCTATAATGACCACATGTTTTGCCTGTAGCTGATTCGCATAGTGCATGACCTTGGCTAATTTTTTACCGCTCAAATCCATGTCACTAGGAATGCCATGGAGACGCAAGTCCTGCAAAAGAGAAAAACACACTTCTTTAGCTTGTTCTCCCAGAGGGATAAGAAAAACCTCTAAAGCCGGAGCAGGTGGGATCCAAGTTTGTTGCTTTAACATGGTTTGTAAAATTCTTTCCAGGCCCGTTCCAAATCCTATAGTAGGCAGATCGGGTCCACCCAAAGTTTTCATTAAACCATCATAGCGACCTCCTCCTCCTACACTATTTTGAGCGCCTAACTCGCCAGAAGTAATTTCAAATACAGTTTTATTATAGTAATCAAGGCCACGTACAAGCCTTGGGTTAATAGAATAAGGAATGTGGATTTTATTGAGGAGGCGTTTAACTGCTGCAAAGTGTTTGGCACTCTCTTCGTCTAAAAAGTCTAATATATGAGGAGCATCTTTTATAATGGCTTGGTCTTGAGGCTCTTTAGAGTCAAAAATTCTTAACGGATTGAGGGTAAAACGCCGCTGACTATCCTTAGATAACTGCTCATAACGGCCCTTTAGATAAGCTTGCAAAGAAGCTTTAAATAATTTGCGGCTTTCTGGATTGCCTAAAGAATTAATATGAACCTGTAGATTCTTTAATCCCAATTTTTGATAGACATTATAAACTAAATCGATAAGTTCGGCATCTTGCTCTGCCGCTGAAATTCCTATTGCCTCAGCACCAAATTGATGATGCTGACGATAACGCCCAGCTTGAGAGCGCTCATAACGAAACATAGGCCCTATATAAAACATCTTATGGATAGGGGCTTGAGTATGAAGTTGATGCTCAATAAAAGCTCGAATGACAGGAGCTGTTCCTTCAGGGCGTAAGGTAAGAGATCTATCTCCTTTATCTTGAAAGGTATACATTTCTTTGGAGACGATATCACTTGATTCACCTACTCCTCGTATAAACAGTTCAGTTCTTTCAAAAATAGGAGTACGTATCTCTTTATAACCATACGAGGTAGCAGTCTCCCGTATAATATTTTCAATATAATTCCATAGGTAGGAATTACGCCAAGGCTCTTCTATACTTATAGGCAAAATATCAAACACGCCGGGTGCTGAGGGAATGGTCATTGTAAAAGATCTCCTGATTAAGTGGGCGAAGTATAGTAGATAGGAAATAAAGCGTAAAGAGAGAATGAATGATTCTTTTTTTCTTGATTACTTCAATTGTTTAATCTTCATTTGTTATCTAAAATTAATAAATTTTAATTAAAATATATGAATTATGTTATAATAAATTTAGATGGTTTAATTTTTATAAAATAATTTAATTAAGCTTTTATAAATGGTAATGTTTGGAGAGATTTATGAATGATTTTCGTATTCCTAGCTTTGATCCAAAAGCTGCGCTTTTAACTCAAGAAAAAGCTTCTTTTAAGGAAAAAAAAGATCCAGCTGTACATATTCCTTCTCACCGACAAGCAGCCATGAAAGGAAAAGAGAGTGATTTTATTAAGCGGATGAATAACCATGTGATTAAAATCATAAATCTTGTTAAATCCATCTTCACAAGAGCGGAAAACAAAGGAGAGATAAAAAATAGTTCCGTAATAAATGGAGGTTCAAGAAGCATAGAAAAGCTTGTTAGGCCTTGGATTTCTGGTCAAGTAGAGGTAAAGGAAGGCTCTATCTCTTTTTTAATAGGTCTTCGGGCACCACCGGTGGCCTCGCCACTTCTAGCAAAAGAAATCACAGCTTCGCCCCCAGACGATGAAAAAACCAGGGGTATGCAAAAACAAGAAGAGCAAGCAAATATCTCTTTACCTCCTGAAACCCATTCAGTAAAGGAGCCTACTGCCCAAGAATTAGCCTTCACTCCCTCACCATCTTCCCTGCGCGAAGAAAGTTTAGCTAGCAACGTTCCTTTAGCGCCACCTCCTCCTCCCTCTTTACAAACAAAAGATAGCCTGCAGACTAGCATAGCTATTCCTACTGCTCCTCCCCCTCCATCTTTTTTGAAAACCACGGAGATTACTCAATCGGTGGCTCACCAGAAGCTTTCTTCCTCAGGATTAAGTAAGGAAACAGTAAAGAAGCAAGATTACGACATCGTAGAGCACCTCATGAAACGTCGATTAGCCATGCATGATTCTGACGAAGAGGAAGAAGAGGTAGAAGAAGACATGGGAAGCCCAAAAGATAGCAGCCAGCCAATAAACTTAGAGGATAGCCAGCCGACCTTTGCGGTTAAAAAAGAAAAAAATTATCCTCACGAGGCTACACAAGTTAAAAAAGGGAATAGCTCCCAAGGGCAACCCATCGATAGGGCAGCCCTTATGCAACAAATTATAGAAGGCAAAAAGCTTACCTCTATTAAACCCACTGAAAAGCCTAGCAAACCCCAGTCTAGTTCTCCTCTAATGGAAGCTCTTTTTAAAAAAACAGAACAGGTAAAAAGCTCTTCTTCCCATTCATCTTCTTCAGAAAATATGACTGAGGCGGAAGAGGAAGAGTGGAAGGTTTAAAAAGGAGGCTTAAATTCACTACCTTTTTAAAAAATTAGGCCTATAAATTAAAGGCAAAATTTAATTCTTTCTTAAGCAGGCTCGCTAAAGTAAAAACTTGCCTTTAAAGAAAAAGATCCGCTTTTAAAGAGCTGATCTATTTTTAGAGGATAGAGACAGCGCTTCTGTAGAGGCTACTATAGGCCTATGGAAAAAGTTTTAAGATTTTTTTAACTTTTCAAGCTCATCCATATAATATTTTTCATCATCAGAGGTGTCTAAAGTACAAAATTTTAAAACCTTAAATAGTGCCGCTGCCTGTTCTTCATTATTTAGCAAAGATAAAGGCCGAGGATGGGAGGAAAAAAGCAGGAAATTCAGTTGAGAGATTAGGGTGTTTTTGATGATTTTTTGATCCATTTCTAACTCGTCAAGATCGCTAAAGTTTTTTATAACGAGCCAAGAGGTAACAGCATCGACTAAGGTAGCAAGTTCGTTCATGTTTTCCGCTTGTTTTATTTTTTCTCTATATTTTTGCAAAAGGGCTTGATGATCATGATGAATGGCATTAAGCTTTAAATGGCTTAAGCCCGCCTTTTCTAGATAGCTTTTGAATTCTTTAACGGGCATTAAGGGATATTCTTCTGTCAATTGAAGGATGGATTGAATCAGATGATGTCTTTGTTCTAGCTCTAAGGTGTAATATTTTTGAAATAAATCTTTAGCTTTTTTTTCAAATTCTTCCGTGGGATGCTCACTATTTTCTTTTATAAGATTGATCATTTGATTTTTAAGAGGGGTAAGCACTTCCTCGCGTGATTGGCGCAAATATTTTAATTTTGCTAACAAAGGATGAATGTTTAAGGAAAGAGCATGGGGGTTGTTAGAGTCCAGCTCTACCAAAAATTCATGATCAGCAGGCAAGGTAGAGCTAGCAACTTTTGACGAATCGTTAAAAGTTTTAGGTGAGCTTTCATCATCAATGATAAGATGGCTACTTAGGATCATGCCCTCAGGATTAAATTTTAAGTAGGCCGTCAAAAAGCTCCCAGGAGAAGTAAAAGCTGCAATGGCTTTTTGAGCTTCCAAGGTAAGTTGAATCCCGTCCGAAAAATAAAGCACCATATTTGACATCCTTGATAGAAGGCTTATTTCTTGCTTTAAGCGGGATAATTCATGCACATTACCTGGTGTTTGCATCAATTGGATAGCACGCTTGATGATCGTTTCGCCTAATTGGTAATAGCGAGGTGCATTGTAAATATAATTTTCTGCCCCAGGGCGAAGCAGGATGAGAGCTTTAGGGGGAGAGAAGTCTGGGGCTTTACGTTTTTGAGCCAGTGTGCTTAAAAGAATTAGCTTACCCTGTTTCACAAGATTTGTTACTTCCACCGCATTAGAATTATCTAAATTATTGGAATTCACCAATAAACGATTAAGAGTTTTCATGTCAGCAACTTTCCGCAATTGCATGAGCTTAGAATCGATGACAATAGCAGTTTTAGGAATTAATGATTGAAGGACACTAGGTGCTGGTTGCGCGATAACGAGAAATTGCGAAAAATCGGTACTCGTATAAATCCTTAAAGAGTAAGAGGTTTCATTCAAATGCCCATGCTGATCGATGTTTGTTAAGGAGGGGTAGTCATGAGGAATGACTTGAGCAAGGCTCTTCTTGATAAATTCGGGATCGGACCAATTCTTTTTTTGAGGCTTAATATAATGTATTTGAGCATATTTAAGCGCCATAGCTATATCAGCCACACCTTCTGCAGCTTTCATTTCTTCTATTTCATTTTTGGCACTGATATTAAAATAAAGAGCGCCAGCGACAAGTCCAAGGATAAATAAAAGAGTCATGACAAGAGTCGTAAGAAATTTCCAATCAATAAGATTTTTTGTCTCTTCAATTTTTACCCCTGTAACCGCTGCTTCTTCTTTTTCTGTATTCCAAGTTTCGCCCTCATCGTCAAATTCACCTACTTGATATTCAGGGCGGCTTTTTGGCGCAAGCATGGTGGGGAGAGTAGGAAAGTGATCGACTGGATCTTCTTGCAAAAAAGAGGACTCTTGCGTTTGGTTACCTAAGCTCCCTACCTCAATTTTTTCTTGCAAAAAGAGGGAAGAGCTATCTTTTTCACTAGCTAAATAGGTAGACAAGCTCTCTTCTTTAAAGTGTTTGATTCCAAATTGCTCAATTTCATGCATTAAATCTTCTAATTCCCTTTCCTCAAGCTGGCTCTTTGCCCATTTTTTCTGCTCCAACAAGCTAACCTCTTCTTGAAGAGGAAATTTGCTACTCTCCTGAGGGGACATAAGGGAAGGATTAGAGATAAAGTTTGAGCTTTTTAAAGAGTTTTCAGAGATAGAAGAAGGGGGAAGGGGGAGCTTTCTTTCCAAAGCTTGCCATTCAAGTAGCCCTTCTAGCGTAACATTTAAAGGCTCATTTATAGAAGAAAGTGTTTTATCATCCTCTTTTACAGATTCTACATACTTGAGTTCTATCTGAATAAGATGGCTCCCAACCTGTAAGATGCCACTCTCTTTTATACTTTTTTTACCAAAAGGCACATCATTTAAAGTTGCAAAAGGGTCATTTGCATAATTGATCACTTGGCACTGCTGCCCTTTGTGTACAATTTTTATATGAATAGGTTGTATAGCCGCATCAGGTAGAATTAGATCAGCTTTCATAGATCCTGTACCTGAACCAATAATTATGGTTTCTTGGTCAAAAATGCTAACGATTGGGCTCTCATGCGGATTTACGGTAATTTTTATCATTATTATTTATTTTTAAAAATCCTAGATGGTAGAATTTAATTTTATGAGCTGCATTTCTAGCATATCTGGCAGCTAAGGTCAATCTAATTTATTGTTAACTAAATTTTTAATTGGATTAATAGCGTAGCTGCTGATAAAATGTTGCGCTTGTGTAAAATTGATCCCCCCGTTATAAGAATCCTTATCTATCAAAACAGTGAAAATTTCAAAAAATCATTTAAATTTTTAGGAGCATTGCGTGAATTGGTTGCTTAGATTATTAAGGCCTGCACCCTATCTACCGGAAATTCAAGATCAAGAAAAAGTTAAGCATCTTTATAATTATTGGCGTATACGAATTTTATATTCCATGTTTATAGGCTATGCTTTTTATTATTTTACCCGTAAAAGCTTCACTTTTGCGATGCCTGGCATTATTGCTGAATTAGGATTCGATAAAAGCCAGCTAGGAATTTTAGCAAGTATTTTCTCCATCACCTATGGCTTTAGCAAATTTGCCAGTGGCATTATTTCCGATCGCTCAAATGCTCGTTACTTTATGGCTTTTGGCCTTATTATTACAGGCATAATTAATATTTTATTTGGCTTATCTTCTAACCTCTTCTTGTTTGCCATTTTTTGGGGGCTAAACGGATGGTTTCAAGGTTTTGGTTGGCCGCCATGTGCACGTTTTTTAACTCATTGGTATTCTCAATCAGAAAGAGGCTCATGGTGGTCGACATGGAACGTTTCTCACAATGTAGGCGCTTTTTTAATCCCTTGGATTGTAGGATTTTGCGCATATTATTTTGGTGGCTGGCGAGCCGCTATGTATGTGCCTGGAATGATTTGTATTCTAGGAGGTTTTTATTTAATTAATCGCTTAAGGGATACTCCTCAATCTTTAGGGCTACCTCCTATAGAAAAATTTCGCAACGATTATTCCGGGAATGGTAGCCAAGCAGAGGATGAACAGCTCTCAGCGCGTGAAGTTTTAGTGGAGTATGTTTTAAAAAATAAATACATTTGGATGCTAGCTATTTCTTATTTTTTTGTCTATTTTGTTCGTACAGGGATTAATGATTGGACTGCCCTTTATTTGATAGAAACCAAAGGATATAATCAGCTGAGTGCCAATGGCTGTGTCTCCTTATTCGAAGTGGGTGGTTTTTTTGGCAGCTTAGCAGCAGGGTGGGCCTCTGACTATTTTTTCGCTGCTAAAAGAGGACCCGTTAATGTACTTTTTGCTGTACTTATGTTTATTGCCATTGCTTTCTTCTGGTTTGTCCCCGCAGGTTATCCTTTAGTAGATTCAGCAGCCATGTTTACAATAGGTTTTGCTATCTTTGGCCCGCAGATGTTGATTGGGGTAGCATGCGCTGAGCTTTCTCATAAGAAGGCTGCAGCTTCTTCTACCGGGTTTGCAGGCACATTTGCCTATATGGGAGCTGCTGTTGCAGGCTATCCTCTTGGCAAGGTTACCCAGGAAATGGGATGGGATGGCTTTTTTTGGTGCTTAGGAATTTCTTGTATAATAGCTGTTCTTTTACTTCTCCCTTTGTGGGCGATTAGTGAAAACAAAAAACTGGTGACAGCAAAAAGCCGTTCCTAACAGAAATTCTTCCCCTTTAAATTTCTTAAATGGAATTGTTTTTTTTTGGTTTATTAAAAACGTGAAAATTTTATCCATGCGTGTTTGTGGAAGATCCTTTTCTTGGATAAGCTTCGTGTTAAGAGCAAGAAATTGAGCGAATAAAAAAAAACAATGTGAGGGCCAGAACATGGAAGTAGGATGCAAGAAGATCTGGCTGTTCATTTACTCGCATGGATTTTTGCTAAGATAAAAAAGCTTTTTTATCATTAACCTTCCTACTTTAGAAGTAACCGTAAAAATTTGGGCTCTTTTAAGTAGGTTTTTATAAATTCATTAGCAAGCGCTTTGAAAAAGAACTCAGTCCCTTTTTAGAGAATAAATTTTAGCTTTCAAAGGATTTTATCTATCATTCTTCCTGCTTTTCTTCTTACAAGGAGTTTAAGCCATCATCCTATTTACAAGGCCAAGCAGCCAAAAAGGAATCGCTCCTTGCTAAATTTCTGATAGCCTTTTATTTGCTTGTTTACTCGATCTCATAAGATACGGTATACTTGAACCTAAATTCTTAAATAATTGCTATAGATTATATTTATGTGGGTTCCCTTACATGTCCATTCTCAATTTTCCATCTTAGATGCTGCTGCTGATGTGCATGCTATTGCCAAAAAAGCAGCTGTTTTTCATATGCCTGCAGTGGCTTTAACAGATCATGGTAACATGTTTGGGGCCATTGATTTTTATAAGGCTTGTAAAGATGTGGGTGTTAAACCCATCTTAGGCTGTGAGTTTTATGTTGCACCCGAGTCGCGATTCGACAAAAAAAAAGAATATGGAGCACGTACTAATTTTCATTTAATTATTTTAGCTAAAAATAAAGCTGGTTATCACAACTTATGTAAGTTAACTTCCATCGGTTATCTAGAGGGATTTTACTACCATCCACGCATCGATCACGAAGTTCTTAAGCTTCATAGTGAAGGATTGATTTGCCTATCAGGTTGCCAAAGTAGCTTAATCGCTTATGAAGCTTTGAATGGCACAAAAGATAGCTTAATGAGCAAAATCCGTTGGTATCAAGAGCTCTTTGGAGACGATTATTATCTTGAATTACAGCGCCATCGGATGACAGATCAAGATATTCGCCAAGATGGCCTGCATCAAGAAACTTGGCTTCAGCAATATTACCAAGACTATATACAAAAACAAGAAAAAATTAACGCTACTCTTATAGAAATATCAAAAGAGCTTAATATAAAGGTCGTGGCTACAAATGATAGCCATTACATTGAACGCGCTGATTGGCGCGCGCATGAGATTTTACTTAATATTCAGTCTGGGGAGCCTACTGAAATGTGGGAAAAAGACTCGTACGGCAATCTAAAATTTCGCGTGCCTAATCCTAAACGTCGTACTTATCCCTCTCATGAATGCTATTTTAAATCTCCTCAGCAAATGGCTGAGCTTTTTAGCGATTTTCCAGAAGCTCTATCTAATAGCTTGGAAATTGCTGAAAAATGTAATGTATCGATTGATTTCAAAACCAAGCATTATCCCATCTACTTACCCCCTGCTATTGAGGGAAAAAATTACACTAAAGAGGAACAAGCCGAGGCCGTTAAAAATTACCTATGGCAATTATGTGAGGAAGGTATCACTAAGCGGTATACACCTGAACGTTTAAATAAAATCAAAGAAATCTTTCCTGATAAAGATCCCCTTGACATTGTACAAGAGCGCTTGAAATATGAGATGGACATTATTGTTCCCAAAGGGATGAGCGATTACTTGCTGATTGTATGGGATTTTATCAATTGGGCCAAACGTCAAGGGATTCCTGTAGGACCAGGTAGAGGATCGGGGGCTGGTTCTATTGTGCTTTACCTGATTGGAGTGACCGATATTGAACCTCTGCGTTTTCATCTATTCTTTGAGCGTTTCATTAATCCTGAACGGCTTTCTTATCCTGATATTGACGTAGATATTTGTATGGATGGGCGCAGTGAGGTTATTAACTATACCCTTCAAAAATATGGCAAAGATAACATTGCGCAGATCATTACTTTTGGCACCATGAAAGCTAAAATGACCATTAAGGATGTAGGACGGGTATTAAGTGTTCCTTTGGCTAAGGTGAATGCGATTGCTAAACTTGTACCTGATGACCTTAATATTACCCTCCAGAAAGCTTTAGAAAAAGATCCAGATTTACGGGCTATGTATGAGCAGGACGAAGATGCTCAACGCATCATCGATATAGGTAAGACTTTAGAGGGATCTATTCGTAATACGGGTATTCATGCTGCGGGCATCATTATCAGCGGAGAGCCGCTGACTAACTTTATACCCGTTTGCCTTTCTAAAGATTCTGATATGCCAGTGACGCAACTTTCCATGAAACCTGTTGAATTAGTGGGAATGCTAAAGGTGGACTTTCTGGGTCTTAAAACACTGACCGCTATCCATATATGTGTAAAGGCCATTTATCAAAGGGTTGGTAAAGCCATTGATTGGATTAATCTTCCTTTAGATGATCAGCCTACCTTTAATCTTTTAAACCAAGGAAAAACTTTAGGCATTTTTCAGCTGGAATCTGCAGGCATGCAAGATTTGGCACGCCAGCTCCATTTGGATAAGTTTGAAGAAATTATTGCCGTAGGAGCTCTCTACCGCCCCGGTCCTATGGACATGATTCCTTCTTTCATTAATAGAAAGCATGGCCGTGAGCCTATTGAATATGATCATCCATGGATGAATGATATTCTTGCAGAAACCTATGGCATTATGGTTTATCAAGAGCAGGTGATGCAGATAGCTAGCAAGCTTGCTAAATTTTCGCTAGGTGAAGGAGATGTCTTGCGGCGTGCTATGGGTAAAAAAGATAGGGATCAAATGCTTCAGCAACGAGAAAAATTTCGTTTAGGTTCATTGGAAAACGGGATTGATGAAGAAACCTCGATGCAAATTTTTGATAAAATGGAAAAATTTGCTGCCTATGGATTTAATAAATCCCATGCAGCTGCCTATGGCTACCTCTCCTATGTGACTGCCTATCTGAAAGCTAACTACCCTAATGAGTGGATGGCTGCTCTCATGACGTGTGACAGCGATGATTTAACAAAGGTAACTAAATTTATTGGAGAATGCCAAGAAATGGGTATTGCCATTTTGCAGCCCGACGTTAATGAAGCGCATGCTACGTTTTTTGCCACTCCTCAAGGAATTCGCTTTGCCATGGCAGGCATTAAAGGAGTGGGAGAAGGAGTCGTGGAAGCTATTATTAAAGAAAGAAATAAAGGCGGCCCTTATACAAGCTTATATCAATTTATTAAAAGAATTGATAACACTAAAGTGGGCAAAAAGGTCATTGAAAACTTGGTGGATGCAGGATGTTTTGATTTTACTAGCTGGTCGAGAGATAGCTTAAGGCAAAGTATTGATCCTATCTATGAGACTGTGCTAAAAGAAAAGCAAGAAGCTTCAGCTGGCGTCTTATCCCTTTTTGCTTTGATGGGAGAGTCCTCCGAATCTCGTTTTATGCATCCTCCCGAAGTAAAAAAGAAGACCTCCCGCTTGGATATTCTTTTGCGGGAAAAAGAACTTTTGGGCTTTTTTTTAACGGGTCATCCCATGGATGCTTATCGTGAGATTATCACGCGCCTTTCTTGCATACCTTTAAGCCATGTTCAAAATTTAGAGCACAATGCTGTCTTCCGAGCAGCTTTGATTGTAGAGACAGCTGAAATACGAGTCTCTTCTAAAACGCAAAAAAAGTTTGCCATCCTGATGGTTAGCGATGGCATGGATCGGTATGAGATGCCTATATGGTCTGATTTGTTTGAGCAGAAAAACTTATTGTTAAAAGAAAATCAACTATTATATGCAGTCATCCAAGTAGATAAAAAGGAAGAATCCCTTCGACTTTCTTGTAAATGGATCGATGATTTAACTAAAGCTAATGAAGCGATGGTAGAAGAATGCGATCGGGCTTTTGATAAGGCTAAATTACAAGCCGCTCGTTTTGCAAAAGCTATAGGAGAGGGGAGGGATAAAAAAGTGGAAAAATCAAAAGTTGTGCTAGAAAAAAAGAGAGAGGTAATGAGAGAGTCTAAAACTTTATCTTTAAAAATAGATTTGGACAATGTGCGTTTAACACAAATTATGCAACTTAAAGGGTTATTCATAGAACATCGTGGAACCACGCCTATTCAATTAGAGTTCCATTGCCAGGAAGATGTGCATGCCATTTTACATATTGAAAGCCGTTGGGGAGTAACTTTAACGCCTGAATTGGAATCTAAGCTTAAAACACTTTCCTTTATTATGAAGCATTCTTTAAATTAAATCATGGCGCTATTCTTTTTGACATATAACTTATCATAGCTAATAAAAGAAAGACTGGACTAGCGTTTGGCAGGGCTCCATAAGTTTTGCTTGTTTTACGGTATAGTCCCAACCAGGCTAGACAAGTATTCTTGGTATAATCCATCTTTTTGCTTACAGATCGATCTTTTTGGCTCTAGCTTTTTAGCCCATAATCAATCTTTTTTCGCCCTATGCTTTATAGAACGGTGATTTTTTTCCATACTTCAGAATAAAAGAATTTTTGGTAAGGAGGCCTTTAAGCTTCTTAAGAATAACTCTATAGTGTTCTTTCAAATAATTAAACCAATCAAGAGCAATAAAGCCGATGATTGAATAGCGAGCCAGATGATTCTTTAAGCTGCTAAAGAGTAGGAAAAAACCGTCCATGGAGATAGCACTTAGGATAGCCAGGCTTCTTGCCAATCATCTTATGGAGGGTATAGATCCTGTAGCATTTCCATGAAGAAGAGGAAGGCTAAGCCAAGAGAGGGGTACTCCTTGGATGAAAAAAGAAAGGATGCTTTAAAAGTCATTCAAGGCTTAGAAAGAGACGATAAAGCTAGGTAGCTTTATAAGAATTCTGGCAGCGATCATGAAAGATCGCTTGCCGAAATGGCGAGGTATCGCTTTAAAAGAAGCTTTGAAAAATTTTTGCTCTTAGAAAGTAGCCAACTAGCAAGCAAAGCTTTTCATCAAAATTTTGGTTATGAAGAAGCCTAAGATGTCCAAAGGACTATAAGCATTAACAGGTGATAAGCCTAGTATAAGGCTGTGCTTTAGACCAGCTATTAGCTCACTTATGCAATCAAGCTTAAAAAAATTATAAAATTTAAGGAAAAGCTCCTTACCCCATTCAATCACTCATCCTATATTGCTAAATTTTTTGTGCTTTATTATTTTTCTAGTCTTCTCTTTGAGTCTACGGTAAATCGCCTTTACCTTTTATTTAACATGGTTTAAACTTTCTGTTTTGTTTAAGGAGAGTATAATGAAACATTTAAGCATCTACGTGCGTTTGGTATTTTTTGCATTCTGCTACTTAAGTAGCCCTTATGTAGAAGCAGCTTATACAATTAAAAATGGACGAATTGTTAATGTAGATAAGCTAGCCACTTTGCAGCCAGACCAACATTTTTCTTTGGGACAAACGGCTATGGATAATGGAGATTGGCAGGAAGCTTCTCGTCAGTTTGCTATTGTTTCTAATAACTTCCCTAACAATCCATATGGACAGCAGTCTCTATATTATTTAGGAATAGCGGAATTTAATCTAAAAGAATATGATTTTGCTAATAAAGCTTTTTCTGCCTATCTTAAATGCCAAAACAATCCTCAACATTTCCTAGAGGCAATTAAGTATAAATATGCTATTGCAGAACAGTTACGCGGCGGCGCTAAACGACGTCTATTAGGTACAAAACAGCTTCCAAAATGGTCGACAGGCAAAAGCCTTGCTTT
Source organism: Neochlamydia sp. AcF65 (assembly GCF_018342435.1). Lineage (NCBI taxonomy): Bacteria > Pseudomonadati > Chlamydiota > Chlamydiia > Parachlamydiales > Parachlamydiaceae > Neochlamydia > Neochlamydia sp. AcF65. Next base: position 11,605 of record NZ_JAEMUE010000041.1, on the reverse strand, counting down.
GTCTATTTATGATGAAGTGATTACCGCCATGCCGAGCCATGAAATGGCAGCTCAGGCTTTATATGCTAAGGGATGCCTTCTTTGGGAAAAGCGTGAATATCGCTGCAGTATCGAATCTTTTCAGCTTTTATGCTCACGTTTTCCTAAAAATGAATTAACGCCTACCAGCTATGTCAATATAAGTTATATTTACTACGATTTATGCCAAAATGAGCCGCAAAATCCTGATGTTTTAGCTTTTGCAGAGCTTAATGCTAAGAAATTCATCCACGAATTTCCCAAAGATGAGCGGATAGATGAAGCCAGACATAATGTTCAACGTATAAAAGAGTGTTATGCCACAGCCCTTTATGAAACAGCTAAATATTATGAGAAGATTAAGCAGCCACGCGCTTCACTTATTTATTATAGTAATGCGATTAAGAACTTTCCAGATACTCTAGTGGCTCAGCGTTGTAAAGATAGATTAAAGCAGATGGGCTTTACTCATGATTCCGGAGCTTTAGCTCCTCTTGTTCTATAGGCGCCTTCAGATAAAAAGATAAAAATAGCTAATCATTCATGACACGTTGCTATCTATGGATTTTTTTTTCTCCTTTTTTTCTTATAACTGCTTGTGGTTATCATGTCGGCCCGGAGGAGGTTTTATCTTCATACCAAACAATCTGTATTCCCTATGTTAAAAATGATGCCAAAGGTCATTTGACTGCTAATTTAATAAAATTAGTTTCCACGCAAACAGGTTTGCAATATCAAGAATGGGGAGGCGATCTTACCCTACTAGTGGAGTTATTACCTATCGAAAATGAAAATGTGGGCTACCATTATGAACGTAAAAATAGTGGGAAATTAAGACATTCTATTATTCCTACTGAAACGCGGCTAACAGCAATAGCTCAAGTAACCTTGGTAGATAATATAAAGGGAAAATCGCTAGCGGGACCCGCTAAGGTGATGGCTACGATTGAGTTTGACCATGAATATGAAAAAACGCGTGATGGGATCAATGTCTTTTCTTTAGGCCAACTAACGAATTACGATGAAGCTTACGAGGCAGCTCATTCCCCTTTATATGATCACTTATCTCAAAAAATTATCGACTTTATCGTGAACAGTGAATAAAAAAATCAAGAGGGTTCTTTTACAAATTTCCGCTAGGCTGCAAGTGATCATATAAATTAATTTTGTAAGTCTTTCCTATCATGAGGCTAATAGTCTGAAAAATTTTAGAAAAGGCTAATTAAAGGTTTAGCTAATCTTAGATAAATGATTGAAAAAGGCTTTTTTATCTTTTAGCCAACCTTCCAACTTTGCTACAAAAATAGAGAGCTACCGGCTTTTAATTTATTTAATTTTTTTTAAATATTCCTCGTTTTCTTGAATCTCATATAAAAACTTTTCCAATACTCGTAAAACAGTATGGGAAGTATTATATACACCTGCTGCGCTAAATATCAGTTCAAGTTTAGGGCCTGCAGGATAATTTAAAGCAATCATAGTGTAAGTTAAAGGGATCTTATGAGCATTTTCAGGGGCTATCCACACGACAAAATCCTCGTTAATAAGAGTAAGTTTTCCGCTGGATTCTATCAATTGAAAATAACGTGTAAGCGATTGATCTTTATTCCATGGAGAATGGAAGTAAAGCAGCTCCATATGATGTAAAAGCGATAGGTTAACAGGGATAAGCAATTCAGAAGAGCCCAAGCCAATATTTTTATAAAATTCTTTAAATTTTTCTTCCATTAAAGCTAAATTATGCATGGCCATACTACTCCACATTAAAGATAGAGGCTAAATTTTATTTTAATTAGCACTTCTATGCAGGTGAATGGGTCTATTTAATAAGATGAGAGGCTGCTATCTTAAGCAAGTGGCAGGCCAACCTAATAGAAAGGATCAAAAAAGTTAAAAAATGGCTTTGAATTTAGAATTAGAAGAGTGTAAATTTGTAAAGCCGAAAGCTTTCATTGGTGGTAGGCTAAAGGTATAAGCAGGTCATCTGCTTTTTGGGGACTAACTTGCAACAAGTTAAGTAAAAAACGGGAAGAAGTATGTTTTTGCAAAAATGGCGCTTAGGACTTTTACTTTTTTTAGGAATAGGGTCTCTTAACGCAGAAAAGCTGGATGTGAGCGTGGAATCAGAAGCGGCAATTTTAATTAATGCAGCCAGTGGAGCTATCTTATATGAAAAAAATGCCCATACTCTTAACTATCCTGCTAGCATTACTAAAATAGCTACTACTCTTTATACTCTTGATCAAAAAGGCCATCAGCTTTCAGAGATTGTAAGCGCTGATGCTGAATCTATTGCTTCGATTTCTGAGCAAGCTAAGAAAAAATCCAATTATACGACTCCTTCTCACTGGATTGAATATGCAAGCACCCATATAGGTATTAAAAAAGACGAGAATTTTACCTTGAAAGAACTCTTATACGGCATAATGGTGGCTTCAGCCAATGATGCCGCGAATGTAGTGGCTCAACATGTGGCAGGAAGTGTTCCTGGGTTTATGAAAGGTTTAAACGGATTTATCAAAAGTTTAGGTTGTGAAAATACGTATTTTACTAATCCACATGGATTACATCATCCTAAGCATCAAACTACTCCTTATGATATGGCTCTTCTCACACGTGAGGCCATGAAAAATCCTATCTTTCGTGAACTAGCTGCTGCGCCAAAATTTATTCGCCCCAAAACTAATAAACAAGAATCGGTTGTTATCTTGCAAAAGAATCGTTTATTACGCAGAGGAGAATACTATTATCCTCAGGCAATTGGGGTTAAAACAGGTTATACTTCCATTGCCCGCCATACTTTAGTGGCTGCAGCAAAGAGGGATGGACGTGAATTGCTAGCGGTCTTGATGAAGTGTAAGGAGGGAGGGCAGATTTATCGAGATGCTATCCATCTTTTTGAAGCAGCGTTTAATGAAAAACAAGAGGAAATGATCATCCTTGAGAAGGGACCTCAAAAATACCTCCACTCTTTAAAAGATGCTGACAAGCCTTTGAAAACTTTTATAAAATCCAGCTTAAGTCTTAAGTACTATCCTGCTGAAAAACCTGTAGTAAAATGTTACCTGCAATGGCATTCATTAAAATTGCCCATTGTTAAAGGCCAACAAGTCGGCGAAGTTTACTTGCAAGATAGGAATGGTCAGCAGCTCCAAAAAGTAGCCCTTTATGCTGAACAGGGGGTCCAACAAACCTGGATAGGATGGTTGAAAAGTCTCTTTAAAATTACAAAGGAATAAATTTTTAGTTTTTAATAAAATTTATTAAAGATGTAAATAAAATAGCTTAAAAAAAGTAAAAACTTCTTTTCTTGCTAATAATGAGAGAATAAATGATAATATATTCTTTTAATTTGTAAGGTTAAGGAATATCTAGAAAATTTTGAACAAAAGTTTCCCTCTACCTAACGCCTATCATAGCTTAAATCTTTGAAAACTGATCTTGGAAGTTGGGTAGCTAGTATTTACAAAAAGATCAACTGGAAAAGAAGGCTTTATTGTTGGTTTAATGCTTGTTTTCCATGAAGGGCACCACTTAAAATAGATGAGAGAGCTAGTATAATAATTGGGATAGCTGCCATGCTTATGAACGTGACTGCAACAAATGCAGGAGGGATCTTTAGAAAAAGCGTATGCTTAAAGATTAAAATAAAGGCCTAGATACGATGCTCACCCTTCCAGGCTATCTTCTTGCTCTGGTTCTTTGTCCAATAAATAATAGGGTAGATTCTCGGAATATGCTAATTTGTAGGAATCATTAACCCCGCTAAAGCTTTTCCTACCAAATAAGTTAGAAATAATAATAATAATAATAAATAACTTGTTCGATCAAAACTTAAAGGATTTTTTATGAATTTACCAGACACATTTCCAGTAACTAATAAGAGCTTAAAGCCTTTTAGAAACGATTTTGGAAAAAAGATACCTAGTACTTATAAACAGGCCAACTGGAAAGGAAGACTTTACTGTTGTATTCAATAAGCCTGTTCGCCCTTGACGGTCCCCCTTAAAATAGTTAGAAGAGTTAACCAGATAGCGGGGGTAGCTACCGTGTTAATGCGCGTAATCATAAAACGCGCAGAACTGATTTTTAAGAAAAAGCCTGTGCCTAAAAGTTGGAGTGAAGAGCGAAAGGTGGTGCTAGTACTTACAGACTGCCTTCTTGCTTTAGCTCTTTGCCCAATAACTATTGGAGCCTCTAGACTGCGTTACTTTGTAGGAATCATTAACCCCGCTAAAGCTTTTCCTACCCAACAAGTTAGAAATAATAATAATGTAATTTGTTCTATCAAAAACTTAAAGGAATTTTTATGAATTTACCAGACACATTTCCAGTAACTAATAAGAGCTTAAAGCCTTTTAGAAACGATTTTGAAAAAAACATACCTAGTACTTATAAACAGGCCAACTGGAAAGGAAGACTTTACTGTTGTATTCAATTAGCCTGTTCGCCATTGACGGTACCTCTTAAAATAGTTAACAGAGTTATCCGGGTAGCGGGGGTGGCTACCGCGTTAATGCTCGCGATTATAAAACGTATAGAACAGGCCATTAAGAAAAAACCTATGGCTAAAGATTGGAATGAAGAACGCGACATGTTGTTAGCACTTAGAGACAGCCTTCTTGCTTTAGCCCTTTGCCCAATAACTATTGGAGCTTCTAGAATGCGCTACTTTGTAGGAATCATTAACCCCGCTAAAGCTTTTCCTACCAAATAAGTTAAGAATAATAATAAAATAATAATGTAATTTGTTCAGTTAAAACTTAAAGGATTTTTTATGAGTTTCTCATCCACATTTCCAGTAACTAATAAGAGCTTAAAACCTTTTAGAAACGATTTTGGAGAAAGAGTACCTAGTACTTATAAACAGGCCAACTGGAAAGGAAGACTTTACTGTTGTATTCAATTAGCCTGTTCGCCCTTGACGGTCCCACTTAAAATAGTTAAGAGAGCTGGCAACGTAGCCGGGGCAGCTATGTTGTTGATGAAAATGCTTATAAAAGACGGAGAAGAGTTTTTCAAGGTAAAGCCTGTGCTTAAATGGAAGGCTGAGCTAGCAATAATGCCAGTATTTAGAGACTACCTTCTTGCTTTAGCCCTTTGCCCAATAACTATTGGAGCTTCTAGAATACGCTACTTAGTAGGAATCATTGACCCCGCTAAAGCTTTTCCTACCAAATAAGTTAGGAATAATAATAAAATAATAATGTAATTTGTTTAATCACACCTTAAAGGATTTTTTATGAGTTTCCCATCCACATTTCCAGTAACTAATAAGAGCTTAAAGCCTTTTAGAAACGATTTTGGAAGAAAGGTACCTAGTACTTATAAACAGGCCAACTGGAAAGGAAGACTTTACTGTTGTCTTCAATTAGCGTATTCTCCATTGATGGTACCTCTTAAAATAGCTAAGAGAGCTGCCAACGTAGCGGTGGCGGCTATGTTGTTGATAAAAATGCTTATAACACGCGGAGAAGAGTTTCTCAAGGAAAAGCCTATGCCTAAAGATTGGAAAAATGAGCGAGAAATGGTGTTAGTACTTACAGACCGCCTTCTTGCTTTAGCCTTTTGTCCAATAACTATTGGAGCTTCTAGAATACGCTACTTAGTAGGAATCATTGACCCAACCCGAGCTTTTCCTAAACTTACTATTAAGTTTTCGATATAAATGCATAAAATCTTCCAAAGAAAGCTCTTCAGGACGTGATTTTTCATCACGTCCAATTTGCAGCAGGGCTTGCGAGACAGCCTGGCTGCAATAAAGCTCTTTTAATGAAGCGCGCATCATTTTACGTCTTTGCCCAAAAGCTGTGCGGGTCATTTTAAAGAAATCATCTTCGTTGGCCACAAAGGGCGGCTGATGTAGATCTAAAGTGACTACCGCCGAATCTACATTAGGGATAGGATAAAAACAAGCTCTACGTACCATGAAGGCATAGCGGGGGGTAGAATAATAATTTAAGAAAACGGTAAAAGAACTATATTCGCTTGTGCCTGGCTGAGCTGTAAATCGGCGTGCCACTTCTTCTTGAACCATAACTACAACCTTAGAAACGTAGGGGTAAAGCCTAACGAGCTGGATTAAGATAGGGGTTGTCAAATGGTAAGGGAGATTACCCACAATGATAGCTTTTTGTCCCGGTTGTAAAATTTCCAGTAATTTTTCCTTCAAAGGGAACTCCAATACATCTTCACAAAATATTTCCAATCTAGTAGGCTCTGTTTGTAAGCGCTGCAATGCTTGGGCCATTACAGGATCTTTTTCTATCATTAATAATTGGGGGCCCTGCTTTATTATTTCCTCTGAGAGGCAACCTGGCCCTGGCCCAATTTCTACGACTAGGTCATGAGAAGAGATAGCAGCATAAGCCACAATTTTGCGAGTAATGTTTCCATCGATAAGAAAATTTTGAGAAAGACCCTTTTTAGGACTTACGCCTAAATTGTTTAGGAAATGATGAAGCTCACTAGGGCGGTATATAGGCATAATTTTAAGTTTTCCTTATCCTTGAAACATAATAAATTTTCAAAATAGGTGGGTCTATCTACTTTTTAAACCGCAATCATTCCGAAGTAATTATGCTCAAGCTAGATTTTAGAGCTCAGTATAAAAGGTTCAAAAGCAGCCTGATCAGTTTTAGAGGTGTAAAAATCTTGCACAGAGAAACGTTTGCGAATTTTCTTGAGGTAAGCTTCAGTCTCTTGAGCAATAGCTTCTTCTATAAGTTTATCTTTAATTTTAAGTTCTACCTCTTTAAAGGCAGGCGTTCCACCTTTTATCCAATTTTTAAGCACAAAAATACGAAAAAAAGAGCTGTTCTTATCTGCTCGATTTTTTTGAGCGATTGGCTGACTATGTGAATGGGGTGTCATTTTTGTTAAAATGGCTTTATAGGCTTCCGAAATGTCTTTTTCTGGTAAAGTGTATTCTTCAGAGACATTAATTTGCGTGCTGGCAAAATGAGAGTTTGCCTTAACGTAAGCCGATAATTTTTCTAATGCTATATGATCATTCAATGCCTGGTAAGTTAAATGGGCAGCTTCAGCGCTTCTAGCTGGATCAGGATCACGAATAGAAATAACATTATATTGCCAAGTATTCGGCTTGATGTTGGTAGGATTTCTGGCAAACTCCTCGTACGCTAAACGAACAGCTTGAGGTGTTACTTTTTTTAATGCTTTGGCATTTACTCTTAAGTAAATCATTCTGCGAATAGTAATGTCTCCTTGCACAATTTTTTGTGCTTCTTCATATGACAGGCCAATTTTATCCAAATTGCTGATAATATGAGGTCCAAATAGGCTCTCCATCTCTTGGCGAATATCACCGTTGCTTACAAGAAGTTTATTTTCGCTAGCATCAGCCAATACTAATTCTTTATTAATTAATTCATCTAGCACATGCTTCCAGTTAACTTTGTAAAATTGATAACGTGCTTGAGTAGAGGAGGTGTAATCAGGAAATTCACGATAGAAAAGAACATCCATTTTTTTCATTACGTCTAAAACAGAAATCGCTGTGCCATTCACCTTGGCTAAAATGCGGTTATTTACTACTAAAGCCGAGTTATCTTCTTTACCTAAAAAAGTAGCCTTTCCTTCAGCTTGTAAAGGTGTAATAAAACAACAATAGATTAGAGCAGAAAAAAATAAAATTTTTTGTTTCTTCATGATTAAAAGTGGGTTGGTGATTAGTGAGGATTAATTCTATCATCTATGCCATCTAAAAGATCTTAGCTGCAGAAAAAAAAGCTTGCTAGAGGGCCAACGGCTATTACTATAAACGATTTAAAACTTCAAAACAACCCCAAAAAAGCCATCCATTCCTCCAAGCGATGGAAAAGATTGAAATATTTGATTTTCTACCTTTAAATGATAGCTCTTAATAAAGTGGTTAAGTTGATGTTCGTTTTCTTGGGGTAAGAGGCTACACGTTCCATAAATGATACGGCCGTCTGGTTTCATAAAACTGAGAGCTTTTTCAAAAATTGTTCTTTGCTGGCCTATCAGCATCTTCAGCCCTTCTACTTCAAATCTCCATTTCATATCAGGATTGCGACGTAGTGTACCCGTTCCCGAGCAAGGCGCATCCACCAGCACCCAATCCATTTTTTTCTTTAATTTTTTAAGCTTGGGATCGTGGGCTTGTATAATTTGTCCATTATGGATGCCTGCGCGCTTCAAACGTTTTTTTGCTTGTTGCAAGGCATAAGAACGTATATCATGTAAGAAAATTTGTCCTTTATTTTGCATGGAAGGAGCCAAAGCTAAGCTTTTACCTCCCGAGCCTGCGCAAAAATCCATCACTAGCTGGCCTGGCTGGCATTGCACGAGATTGGCAAGGAGTTGGCTTCCTTCATCCTGCACTTCAAATAGGCCGGCTTGAAACTCTGGAATCGTAAAGAAATTAATTTTTTGAAGAAAATTAATCGCATGGGAAGAAGCCAAACAGGCGCTAACCTCATATTTATCTTGTAAGAGCTCTAAAAGTTTATCACGGGTAGCCTTAAGAGTGTTTGCTCTTATAGTCGTCGGGGCGGGAGTATTGCTTACAAGACATAATTCTGAAGCTCGTAAAGTCCCGTAGCTTTCTACTAAAATATTATAGAGTGAATCTGGAAAGCTGGCTTTTATGGCGGCAGGAATACTGGGATCATTTTGATGGCTTTGCCAGTCAAAGTAAGGCAATAGAGCTATACGTTTATTCCAGTCAGGAGCCTCTGGAATTAAATAATCGATAAGGCGTATCCATCGAATTAAAAAATAGGCATTTTCAGCAATAGAGGCGCGGTCTTTAGAGCCCAGAGCTTTATGAGAGCGGAAATAGTTGCTTATAAAGGCATCTAAGGGAAGTCCTTGCTCGTCATATGCACTAAGGAGCTGGAAAAGATGATAAGCACGAAAAGATTGTTTCATAAAACGAGGCTATATAAAAAAAGAGGAAAAAAGATTAAAACTTTAAAGTAAATTTTATTTGTATCTAATAATTTTGAAAATTATAAACGAAGTCTTTATAAAGCGGCAAGGAAGAAAAAATGCATATATTGTTCCTTCCTATGCGGAATGGTGTTTGAAAAGCTATGTCCCTTCCCTAGCTTCTTTATCGTTGCTGCCTGGAAAGATAATAAAATTTATAGATGGGACTTGAAGTGCATGCCTTTGCCAGCATCCCTTAAGATTAGCTAGTTTTTTGCCCGATAGGTTACTAAAAAGTTTTATTTTTTACCTACGTAAGCGGCTTGCCAATAAAGAATGCGGTTGTCTATAAAAGAAGAGGGATTTACTTCTTTTGTGGAGTTATGTTAACTACAAGCTAGTTTTTAAGGGTCTTCCTATTGTTGCATATAAGCAAGCTTTTTCTGTTCGTGCCATAGGGAAAGCTTAAAATTTTTATGTTTCTCTAAGTGCATAGGGGCTACAAATAATTTTGCCGAAAATTTATCTTTAAGCTTCGAAAGAGGGGTTTGATGAAAGATAAGGATGAAAATTTAATTGCTTTAATATTTATCTAAGCCGCAAGATTTAATCATCTAACGTTTTTTGAATTTATTTATTTAATTTCTAAAGGGTTCGATCTCTTGTCCTTGGTGAGGGTATTCATAGAAAAAAGCCTCTCTAGTTGTTTTTCTGCAGAAGGGTGGCAAAAAGAAAGAAAAATCACCCAGAGCATTAAATAAAGCCAGCAATAAAAAATCTTTTTGGCTTAACCTTAACCTAGTTTAAAATTTATGCCACTCAGCCGTTTACAAACATTTACTTGTATTGTACTTTCTTTAATAATCGTAGCCTTCGGCCAGCCTTATTGGAGTCTTACAGCTTCTTTTCTGGCTTCAGTTATGGGTTTTGCCTTGTTTTTCCGTGCTTTAGCTTCTTTTCCTAGTAGCAGGCAACGGTTTTTTGTGGCGACCGCTTGGTTTGCTATGGTTCAACTTATCCAGTTTTCCTGGTTCCTCTCTCATCCATATCTCTACATTATCGCTGTATATATTTTGCTGGCTTTAATCTTTGGGTTGCAATTTGGTTTTATTGGATGGCTAGCATGCTCGCAGCGTATAACCAGTTATAATCGAATAGTCCTGCTGTGTAGTTGCTGGACGCTTCTTGAATGGTCACGCTTATTTATTTTATCCGGAATTGCTTTCAATCCTATTGGACTTAGTTTAAGCGCAAATTTATATACCCTTCAAAGTGCCTCTTTAGGAGGAGCTTTTGGCATGTCTTTTTGGGTTCTAGGGGTAAACTTACTAGCATTAAAAGCTTGGCTTGCCTGGCCACTTTACAGGCATATATTCTGCTGGCTTGCCTTTGCCGCATTTCCTTTTATATTTGGATTTATTCAGTTAAAGTTGCACGATTCGAAAGTTATAAAAGATACTTTTAATGCTATTCTTGTTCAGCCTGTATTCCCGACGGAAGAGAACATGCTCTTTCATAATACAGCTTCCTATGTGAAATATGTGGAAGCTGAATGGCAGCAAATTTTGATGCTTTGCAAAGAGCATTTAGGAAAGAATGTCCATTTAATTGCTTTGCCCGAGTTTATTGTACCTTTCACTACCTATACACCTGTATATCCTTACCAAAACGTTAAGAAAGCTTTTCTCGAAGTTTTTGGAGAAAAGGCCTACTCTGCTCTTCCTTTATTGCAAGAGCCCTTAGCTTCACAATGTATGACTGAAAAAGGATCTATTTGGATGGTTACCAATGGTTATTGGCTACAAGGATTGGCTAATATCTTTAATGCGCCTGTCTTATCTGGAATGGAAGACGTTGAGGACTTTTTTGACGGACATAGAGAATACTATAGTTCCGCACAATTTGTTGAACCTTCTTCCTATCAACAGCGTACGCTTCCTTTTAAACGTTATGATAAGCGCGTCTTAGTTCCTATGGGTGAGTATATACCTTTTTCCTTTTGCCGTTCCCTGGCTGCCGCTTATGGTATTACTGGCTCTTTTACACCCGGTAAAGAAGCTAAGATTTTTCCTGCTTATGTTCCTTTTGGAGCATCCATTTGCTATGAAGAAACATTTGGACATTTAATGCGTGAAAATCGCCTGAAGGGAGCTGAATTAATCGTTAACTTAACCAGTGATGTATGGTATCCAACGGTAGCACAGCAGCATTGTGATCATGCTCGCTTGAGAACAACAGAAAATGGCATTCCTCTTATTCGTGCTTGTAATACAGGAATTACCGGCGGTTTCGATGCGTTTGGGCGCGAGATAAAAATTCTTGGCAATACTTACTATGAAAAAATTTGGAAGCCGGGGGCCCTCTATCTGCAGGTCCCGCTTTTTTCCTATAAAACCCTTTATTCTATAACGGGTGATTATCTTATTGTCTTCCTATCTGTTTTAGGTATAGGTGGGGCTTTCTTTTTTCGTCGCTAACTTTACTTAAAATTATAGCTCCAATTAATTGTATACTTGATGATGTACTTTTTTTCTTGTTGACTAATTTTTAATAAAATATTGTTGTAACTTAGTACTACAGTGGTAATAAAAAATATAGTATGCTATTTTATTTGTTAAGTAGGGAGGTGAGGGATGGAATTGAAAGCAATAAACCAAACTATAAAACAAAA